>JAIBAF010000086.1 GCA_019695335.1 bacterium | reverse complement strand
CAGTATCAATGGTAACTATAGACCCATTCCTCAAGATAAACTGGAATTTAGATGGCACTAAATCGCTAATATAAAGGCCATTCTTTTTCGACTCGCTTCTGTTTTCAGATACATAGCGAGTCGGCTTATCATTCGTCACACTATTAACCCAGTAAAGAAAGCAATAAACAATTGCGAAACTGATCAGGGCTATTTTATATCTTTTTTTCATAAGCCGTAAACAGTGGTCAATACTCAATCAATCGGTTCCCATAGTTCAATTTTGTTTCCTTCGGCGTCAAGGATGTGGACAAATTTGCCGTAGTCATAGGTTTCAATCTGGTCGACGATCGTCACGCCTTCTTTTTTCAACTGCTCGACCAGTTCAACTAAATTTTCAACTCTGTAGTTGATCATGAAATCTTTGGTTGACGGTTCGAAATACTTGGTCGTTTCGGTAAACGGCGTCCATTGCGTTTGTCCTTTTTTGGTGCTGTCGGCGCCTTCATACCACTCGAAAGTCGCCCCGTAGGAGTTGGTGTTTAAACCAAGGTGTTGCTGATACCATTCCGTCATTTTTTTCTGATCTTTACATTTAAAAAAAATGCCGCCAATGCCTGTTACTTTTTTCATAGTTGCCTGATGGTTAGTTGGTTGTGTGATGATGGTTTTAAAAATGAAGCCAAAACTGAAAGACGCTGCGAGCGCGAGAATGATCAAGGATGTTTTTTTCATAGGTGTGTTAGTGGTTTGTTGTATTTTTCGCCGATGTGTTGCTTACCAGTTTTGATATTTTGAAAATCTTCTTTTCCGGTAAAGTATTCAAGCCCTAAAACCAAAGCGATGATGCTGGCAAACGTAATTTTCTGCATGATTGGTAAAAACTTCAGGAATGTACCGGTGTAATACAGATATAGGCTGCAGTAGAAAACAAGCAGACAAACCGTGCATAGAAATTTGAATAGATGTAGCTTTGACTTGAATACAAAAACAGTTATATAAAATAAACTTATAAGGGTCATGGTGCTTGCGACTGTGATCATGTGGTCATGCAGCGGAGTCGCTATCAGAAAAGTCAATACCATAGCAATGACTCCGGAGTATTTTATAACATTGGCAGCGCCTTTTGCCGGTATTTTCTTCGAAAATTCAATAAAAAATAGCGCTAAACTTGCTGACAGAAAAATCATTCCGCCTATAGCCCAAAATCGGGATGTATTGTCCGCTCCATTGACTGCCATTTCTCCAAAGAGATTACTGATATAGTTGTTCTTCCAATCATAGCCGATGGAAGTTTTGTCAACTTGTGAACCGCCGGGATAAGAACGCGTAGCCATCCACAACAGTGATAGTGAAATAACTATCCCAAGCAGAATGGAATGTTTCTTTAACATATGTTATTCTTTAAGAAATAAATTGAAGTTTCTTTTTGCCCTTTTCGCAAGGTCATACCGGCTTATTCATTTGAGTTTTGGATTAAATACAAGTTCAGCATCCGGCCAAATCTCCGGGAAAGTATATCCAGGTCCCTGAAGGTATTCATGACTTTCCCAAATACGTTTTCCAGCTTCGCTGAAATATATTCGATGTTCCAGACGGGAACCATTAACAGCGCCACCCTCAATAAACACAAATCGTAGTGTGCCTTTACTATCATAATAGTATTCAAAATTCAATGCAGAGTCATCGGATCCTGTTGCTTCGATATATTTCCTGATGCGAGCACTTTGATCGACAAAATATTCTTTCAAGGTTGGTTCATAAGGTTTACTGTAAGCGCTTTCTCCACGAACTGATTTCAGCTTGTTATTGCGAATCAAGCCATCGATGTCAGAAACAACCTCTACAATGAGTTTTCTGGCAGGATGATTCGGCCAATTCTCTTTTGTGATGATGGAATCTTGTCCTAAAAGCAAAGCTTGCGAACTAAAAAACAACAAAAGAATGTGCTTCATAGCGCGGTTTCCTTGGGCAGGCTTGTATGCAACGTGTGAATCAATTATTTGTGCCCATTAAGCGGCATACATATACTAAAATTTCCCAAACAAACACCAACTCATTCCATTCCCTGGAATTGTTCGAAACTCTGTCCGCTTGCGAAGAATATCATCGACCCGACGAAGAGAGCTATGTTGATGAGGATGGCAAGAGTTACAATTGCCCAACCCACATGTTGCCTGGAATGCAACTGATATCCGATGTTAAGAAGACCCGTGACGGCGAGCGGAAAATTATGGAGTCCAAGCACGGCGAGTGTGAGTACAACCCAGGTATTCAGGATGAGAGTCTTTCGATTGCCATTGATATTGGCAACGATGAGCGACCGCGCGTGGTAAATGAGCGACCACGACGGCAAGGCAAGTGCGATACCAATGGCGTAGAACCGAAGCCGCGAACCTTCGAGAATTCCAACGATATGCTTAGTTGTCACGGCCAGGAGATGGCCGAAGGCCATGACGCCGATCATAAGGCCGAAAAAGAGATTCATTGCCATCATGATTTGAACGCGCTTTTCGATATCAGAATCTCTGTAACGATAGAGAAACGTCAGCGTCACCATGAACGCCGTGACCATGGAGAAAAACAGCCATTTTCCTTCATCGATAATAATTGCGATGAGTTGATCAATCATAGTATACCTATAACGTTAATGATATTATTGTTTTGCCAGATATTGCGTATTTCAGAAACCAAGTCGTTTGTAATATTAAATGATATGTGAATATCACTTTCATGACAAAAAACAACTTGTGTTTCTAAGGACTCAATTGTTATAAAAACATCATCCTTACCTAATGCACCAAGTTTAGTTAATTCAGCTTTTTCTATCTCGGTAGAAATATCATTTGGACTGATTTCTAATGCTTCCCAATCTCTATATTCATTTCCCCAAGCAAAACCAAATAATAGTTCAATTTTCATAATACGATTTTTACACAAAACCTGAATTAAGCGCGTCAGCTCAAAACGAAGTTCCAGCTGATTTAAAGTTTTACTGTAAATTGTTTGAGTGTAATTCATAAACAATCAGGCTTGATTCAATTCTTAGGCTTATTTTCCGAAACAATTGTGCGTGAAGCAAGGTGTTCTATGTTCGATAAATCGAAATCATGAGGGTTCAGGCTTTTTTCATAGACGTTCGATGGACTCCATTAGACTTTGATTTTTACCTGCAGAAAGACACCGAAGAAGTTAGAGTCGATATGATTCACAGCATCAAAACTTTTAAAATCCAGATAGGTATTCTTGGATTTGGCAAGACCGTAACTAAGTCCGTAGTTAAGAACAAGACGCTCATTCACCGGGCTTTGCATCCCTATTGCCAAAGAGCCAAAGAATGGTGCGGCGTGAGCTTTGAATGTTGAGGGCTTGGTTTGTGCATAGGTTTCCGATACGATTCCAACACCAAGACGAAAAAATGGATCAATTCTTGACTGACGTCTAAAGTAGTAAGAATGTTCAATGATCACGGGTACCATTGCAATATAGCTTTGGCGCCCAGAATTGTGATTTTCACCATATCTATAGTATCCTATTCCTAATCCGAGGCTTGAGTGTGCAGTTAGTGAATATTCGTAGGTCACAGTTCCACCCACTCCTATGCCTCTGTTTCCAAACCCGGATTGATCTGGATCTGCAAATTTACCAACAGGAAATAATAAGTGAGTTGTCAAACCAATGCTTCCTGAATTCTGGCCTACAAGCGTGAGCGAGAAGAAGAGCATAAGAAAAGTAGCTTTGTAAAGCATAGTAGTGTCCTTTCAATGCGATGATGGCTAATTTTGCCGATAAATATCAAAGTAACTTCCTGTTACCGAACAATTTATACAAATAATCGAAATCACGCTCCATCGGGCTTTTTTTCTTATGTTAAATTGAATAACCTTCCGCAGGCACAAACGAATTCAGTTTTTTTTTCTTCCAATAAATTGAACGACGAAACCCAAGCCTGAATGAGCTCCGCCTTCGGTAATATCTCTTTCGACTTCGCGCAAGAGAACATGCTCGAGATTCGGGAATTCCCGGCGGATTTTATCGACCGTCATCAGCAGGTCGATGTCTTTGGGGCCGCCTGTATCGCGCGATAATTGTTTCTCCGAGTAAGATTCCATGATGATCGTTCCACCGGGTTTCAGCGAGCGTTCGATCAAGGGGTAAAGCCTCTGCCGAACCGCGCCCGGAAGGTGCGCAAAAATGGACACGACCGCACCGAAATGATTTTCTTCGGGAGTGTAAGCGGCGAGGTCGGCGCGCACCGTTTTGATTGTCACGCCGCGCGATTGAGCCAACGCCTTTGCTTTTTCCAGCGCAACCATTGAAATATCGACGCCGAGCACGTCCAGACCGCGCGTCGCTAGGAAGACACCGTTACGTCCCTCGCCTTCGGAAAGCGATAAAACCGGCCCGGCGAGCAGGTGACTGTGCTCTGCCAGAAATGAATTCGGTTCCGTTCCGTAAACGTATTCATCGCCGGTGTAACGAGTATTCCAAAATGTTTCGTCGTACATAATTTTTACAATTTAACGAACAATTATACCAAGGCGCACACGCCGAATACACATTTTTTGTGTAAAGTGCGTGGTGGTTGAAGTTTATATTAATGATATTTCCACATTCCGTAACTTTGCGTCCAACTCTTTGTTTTATATCTGTACCAGGAGTGTAAACACAGCGACAGAACGAACAGTACGGATAAAACAATCCAGAGCGTATCCGTTCCCCACAAAAAGTATATCAGAACGCTTAAAACAATGTATTTTACAATTCTGAACCAAACCGGTTGTGAATGTTTGGAGAAGGCGACTTTGAGTTCACGTTTGATGGTTTGAGAAAGCGGCATTCGTGTTTCCCTCAAGAAAATTTCATGATATTGTAAAAATCAGATAAAATGGTACGATACTGAATGGAAAATGTCAAATCAAATTATAGGTAGGTGATCAGTTGCGGCTACGTCGTGTGTTCTTTTCTTTGTATCAAGACCAAAGAAAAGAATATGTGTTCAGATTTTAGCATTAGAACAGGAACAACTCAAGCTCAAAAGAAAAGATTTCCAAAGAGTATTATGGACATTTCCGATTAATAAGAAATACGGGTCGTTGCAAGATTGACCGTATACAGACTATCCGGAGTAAATTCAACGAATACATATTTAGAATCGTCATGTGTAAAGCAGAATTGCAGATTAGGTGAAATAGGACGAAACGTGTGTGTCGACATATCACCCCAATACATACGTTTCATATCGTAGCTTACTATAAGAAGAAAATTATCAGCAGGCGATTTCCAAAAATAATAAGACTGCGGATCGAAATCCCAAAGCAGTTCCGTCGAACCATTTTCGAAGAAAAATTTATGAATGCCGTTCTTCAAATAAACAAAAGAATTCCGGTCAGCCGAAATGCCCATGACTCTAACATCAGTTACGAGATTCTTTACAAAAGTTCCATCAAGTGTAGTGAGATTCAGTACCGAATCCGTATTGCCGACCATAACGTGCTCTCCGTTGCCGGTAAAAAACCATGAATCCTGATTGGTCAACAATCGGTTATTCGAACCATCGATCTCGATAAGATAGGACTTATACGTTGAAAAGTTGCGAAAAGATTGGTAGGAAATATAGCAAATCGTCTGTGAGATAGGATGAATATCGTTAACATAATAGATAGTTTCCTGTTCAGGAGTTATCTGTATAGGATTGGAGCCGTCCGCACTCATGACGAAAATTAAATTAGCGCCTCGGAAATCGTACGGAGTATAAAATGGTTCAGGTAGCGTATCTCTTAAAAGGAGGTATACTATTTTTTTTCCGTCCGGCGAATAACGGCCGCTTTTGATATGCCCTGAATACGTAAGACGGGTTAGGATTCCGGATGGAATGTCGAGGGAATACAAGTCCTCTTTTTTTATCATGAGCAGGTGAGTTTCAGACGGGTCGAAAGAGATAAAGCTGATACGATCAGTATCCTCATGCAATAAGGTAATCGACTCAAACACTGGATCGATGTCATCTTCCTGACATCCTGGAATAAAAAATACCAGAAAAATCAGACTGCATTTAAACATCAATGCCATAGATCAAACTCCGAATTGATCCAATATAATAATATGTACGGAATATTCGCGGAATTTGCAAATCAAGAAACTGCTGAGAAGACTCGGAGACGTTTGCGCATTTTCTGAATTTTCGTAAAATCGGTTTTTTCAATTCGGCACGGTAAAGATGCGACATGTAGTAATAGCATCGAGACAAACGCTAT
This sequence comes from bacterium, assembly GCA_019695335.1. NCBI lineage: Bacteria > bacterium. The sequence continues at coordinate 6,403 of JAIBAF010000086.1, read as the reverse complement.
GAATTTAAACTGAAGATAAGTTTTTTATTTTTTCATAGATTTAAGTTCATCGAGCAAAATCGAATTTAATCGTGTATACTCGGCTTTTAACTCAGAGTCAGCGCTTTGGGCTCCTTTAAGGGATTCTTCCGATGCCGCTATGGCTTCTGCTAAATTTCCTTTTTGTTTTAAAATCAAAGCATACCTATAGAGCATCCCTATGTGCTGAGGGTTTCGTTTGAGAGCCAGCGACATGAGTTCGGCCGCCCGGTTGATATCGATGTTATTTTCAAAATAAAACATAGCGGCTTGAAAATAGGGGCGGCGATCACCTTCTGACAGCGCTTTTTCAAGATTGGGAATGACGGTACTCTTTAAATCGATTTTCAATGCAATGGGAACAACAATGTTATCCCAGGCAATATTGAGAATTCCATAATTAGAACCTATGCTATCCACACTCATGGTAAAGGTTTCAACAGTCTTGCTGGTTTTTATTGGCGTCACTGAAAATCTTGCCACATCGTCTTCCGGCTTGTACTTGTAAGATCCCCATTGATGGTGATTTTTTTGTAAAATGACTTTCCACTCCTTTTCACCCGGAATTGTAAATAATTCATATCGTCCCGAGTCAATAGGAGTTTCGGCCAGGCGTATGGGTGTACTAAAATATATTTCGGTAGCTTCATCGGAGCCTGTCCGCCAGATTTTGTCATAGGGAACAAGATTGCCGAAAATTTTGCGGCCCCGTTTATTGGGTCTATTGTAACTAATTTCGATCCGGGTTGATGCTATAGTTTGCTGAATGACCGCTTTTGAGTTCGTTCTTGGTATGATAAACTCTTCCGAGCTGTTTTGAGCCGAACTTATCTGACTTATTGATACGGCTAAAAGTAGCATCGTAGCGAATGAAAGAGATGTTTTTAAATTCATATTGTCTACTTTCATTTATTTAGTTAAACACAACACTATTTCGCTAATTGCCATTCATCCGGCAATGTCCGATCGACTTTGAGACGGGAAGAGGCGCTGGCGATTTCCCATGCGGTTGCATAAACCGTACGCGCGATTTTCTGAATTTTCATAAAATCGATTTTTTCGATGGAATCGGACGGTTCGTGATAATCGTCATGCCCACCGGCGTAATAAAATATAATCGGAATGCCTTTCTGCGAGTAATGATAATGATCGCTGCGCGTGAAAAATCTTTCCGGATCGCGTACGTCATCGTATTTATAATTGAATGAAAGTTTGAGGAATGAATTATTGACGCGCTCGCTGATTTTTTCGAGGTCGGAACTCATGGCTTTGGAACCGATGAGATAAAGTTCGTTGGGTCCGGTAAGAACAGGATTGCCGGGATCGCCGGCTTTTTTACTGCGGCCGACCATGTCGATGTTAAGCTGCGCGACAATCTTGTCGATCGGGACGGTGGAATGAGTCGTGAAGTAATACGAGCCGAGACAGACGCCGATTTCCTCGCCCGCATGCCATACGAAAAGAATCGAGCGTTTGGGTTTTTGTCCTTTCGCAAAGGTTTCGGCGATATTGAGCACGCTGACAGTGCCGGAACCGTCGTCATCCGCGCCGTTGTAGATTTTATCGCCGTTGACTTCGGCGCCGATGCCAAGGTGATCGTAATGCGCGCCGATCGCGACGTATTCATTTTTGAGGTCCGTACCTTCGACAAGCCCGACAACGTTTTGCGTAGCGCCCATGCCGGATTGAAACGAAATTTTGACGGTGATTTTTTTACCGGAAGTGAATGCAAAGGATTCGGGATATTTGCCGAGTAATCCTGCGCCCATAATGGCCGACGCTGAATATTTTTCACCGGCAAAAATTGCCTGTAGAAGCTTCGGACCGGCATTGATGGCAATCATTGGATTTTTTTCAAGACTTGGACTGCCGTTTTCGGTCGCACGCCGTTCGAATTCACGCCAGTTCGTCGCGACATACATGCTTGCAACGTACACGACGGCAAGCGCGCCGCGTTCTTTGGCGGCGTCGTAAGGCAAGATGAAGTCAACGCCTTTTTTACCGGCGACGTCATTCGGATCGAGCCCTTTGGGCGGATAGCCGCCGTGCGTGATGACGATTTTGCCTTTCACGTCGATACCGGCGTAAGGATCGATGCCTAGCTTCGGGAATATCCATCCGTGCTGAACATACACAGCCTCGGCTGAAATGGAGCCTTCGGCAGTAGACGAGGATTCGATGAATTCGCCAAACGGAAATCGTGCGCCGGCAATTTCACAATAAGTATCGGACGGATTGATCTTATTCAGGTACAAAGGAACTTTCTGAAAGTAGCTTCCGTTATCGCCGGCAGGTTTGACGCCCCACTGCGATAAATTGGCCGCAATGTAGGCGGCGGCAAGATCGAGTCCGGGCGACGGTGTATCGCGTCCCTGAAGCAGATCGGATGAAATGAAGGTCAGATGCGCTTTGAGCTTATCCGCCGTAATGAGGTCGGAATCTTTGTAGGTCTGGGCCGACAAGGCCATCGCAAACCAGAACAGGGTGCAGCATGCAACGACGTAACGTCTCATGTAAAAACTCCATGTGTGATGTAGTGATGGGGAAGTTGTCTGAACATTTTACGAGTCTGAGTTTCATTTTGGCACACTTAATTTTAGAAATGACCCATAAGGGGTAATCGACGAAACAATCAAAAAAGGTAATTGATATTGGAATCGTCAAGAATTGATTGATCAAATTAGATAAAAAAAGAGCGGAAACACATTCCGCTCTAGTGTAATCTACAGGCTATGTAAAGCTTACTTACTGTTAGGATTAATAAACTGTACGAGTTCTTCACCGTGTGGATTAAATTGTGCGATTTTCTTGAGCCCGTCTTCGGCTTGCCAATACCACGCTTGCGTCGCCGGATCATACACGAGCGTGCTGGTCACACCGGCATGTTCGCCCGACAACGCCGTAATGTCAAAACGGTTTTGCGTAGCCGTGATTTCGAATTCCTGGTCTTTGATCGCGACCGTACGGGTCTCTTTTTCACCCGGTTTCATCGCCATCGGGTTCGATCCCTGCCAGAATTCGATGGTGTTGAGGATCAGGAAATCGACGACGCCGCATATTTCGTACACCGGTAGAATGAATAAACCCCACATGACGAGCGAATTGACGAATTTACTGCCGACGGTTCCGTTCCATTTGTAAATTTTTTTTGTCAGTGCAAATCCGCCGTAACAACCTGAAACTGCAGAAATAGATAACACCAGCGTCATCAGAAGCGCGATCTTCCTGAATAAGCGTTTCATAGCAACCTCCTTAATAATGATAGTAAAAAAACAAGAAATGGTAAAAATGGTTCCGGTAGAGTGTACTCAAAACTACACACCGGACGGAATGGAATCAAGATAAAACCGGTTAGTCAATTCATTTTATTCCAGATGTCTACCGTGAGGCGGTAGTTGCCTTGAGTATCGCGCACCCAGACATTGCTGTATTTAGCGCGGGAAATGAAAACGGTATCGGCCGAACGGATTTTGTTTTCGACGATCCCGACTTCGTACACGACATCCGTCGTGCCGCCGATGTCAATGGTTTCGGAATGCATTTCCAGCACGTCGTCCAATCCGTCTTTCCATAACGCGATAATGCTGTCGCGGCCTTGCACAATACCTAACCCGGGCGCAAGAAAATTGGCATCGTCGGCGTACACTTCTTTGAGCAAATCGGTGTTTTTCGTGGCGACGACCTGATGCAGTTTTTCGTTCTGAGCTTTGATCTTGGCTTTCGTTTCCTCGAAAGTGATCGGATTGGCACACGCGGCAATCAGGATAGCGGCAAGAAATAACGGGATCAATTTCATGGTTTATTCTCCTTTACGGTTCAATCGATTTCAATATCGTATTTGGTCAATAAGTCGAGAGCGCCCTGCATTGAAAATTTCGCTTTGCGAATCCGGTTGGCTTCCGGATCGATGGAGAAATGATACGACGTCCGCAAGTCGGCTTTTTCCAAAATAGTCCTGTCGAATTTCGCTCCGGCTAGATCGCAACCGTCGAATACGGCCGCGCTTAAATCGGCGTACGCAAAATCCGTGTCACGTAAATTGCAGCCTTTGAACCGGATTTTTTTAAGCTTTAATTTAATGAATGACGACATGCTCAAATCGGATTTTTCAAAATCTGCCGAAAATAACGCAGCATTACATTTTTCAAAAACAATACCGAGCAATTTGGATTCGTTGAAGACTGTTTCTTTGATCGTGGCATCGGCAATATTGGCGAGACTCAAGTTACAATGACTGAATGTACACTCCAGGAAATTGAAACCGGATAGATCGGCTTTTTCAAAATTGCAATGGAGGAACGTGCAGTTTTCATAACTGCCGCGGACGGGTTTGCGGCGAGTGAAGTCGATTTTCTCAAAGGTTTGCTGTTCAAATAATTCGTATTCAGAAGCAGGGCGGGTCATTATTTTTTCCCCGATTTCTTTTTCGTGCGGGATTTTTTCAGAGATGGTTTTTTGGAAGAAGCCGTTTTCATTGATCGCGGACGCGCGTGGAGAGGTTGATACACGCCGAGTTTGCCGCCACCCGGCAACGTGATAGTGGTCAGCAATCCCCAGCCTTGATGGCGTATGGATTCACAGGCAATATGGCTTTCATCCATTTGCTTTACAAACGCTTCAATATTTTTTACCATCAGGTACAATTCATGTTTATCATTCCGGTCGTGAGGATGGACAGCTACTTCAGCCGGCGGCAATCCGAAAATCAGCCAGCCTCCGCCGACGTCGACGTGAGTCAGCTTCAGGATGTCACGAAAAAAAGCACGATCCGCATCCGGATCTTTGCTGTAGATGATCGTGTGGGCTCCGATGATCATAGTATGACCCTTGAAATGTTTATGGATTTCCGATAAAGTTAAATGAACTGTGATGCGATAGAATATGCGAAACCATGCTTATGGATTGACTTTGCGGTAAAATTCTTTAAATCGCAAGCTCCATGTTTTGCCATGGTCGTATGATTTTTCGCTGATCCGCATTAGCCGGTCGCGCGATTCCGGTATCCAGGCTTGGCGGGAAAGATACACGTCTCCGTTAATATTGAACGGGCGATAAATATACCAATTTCCGTCAACTTTTTTTCCGCTCCAGATTTGAAAATGTCCCCGTTCACTCATCCATACGTATTGCCATGCCCTAGTCGAATCGTCCCAAACACGGATTCCTTTTGCTTTCAATCTGGATGAATCAAAAGTCATAGTCCAATTTTCTTCAAACGAAAACGGATGTACGCCGCGCGTTACATTAAATACTGTTTTGGTTGAGTCGGGAATCCCGTTGATTTCCTGGTACCATTTCCCTTCCCAAAAATCGAAATAATGTTGGTCATCGGTTTGAGAAAAACCTGTTGATGAGAGCATGATAAAAAAACAAAACAGAACACGGTACTTCATAGCTCTTGCTTTCGCGATAAATGCCATTGACTCAAAAGCCGCATTATACTTCGGCGATAAACTGATCACGCAGGTCGACGATGTGGAGTCCGAGCGCATTGCGGGCTTCGAGGGCAATTTCGCCAAGGTATAAATATTTTTCATCGTCGATCCATCCTTGTTCCTTGACACGCATGATATAGTCGAGGACGCGGTTGCTGTGACGGATGCCGCGTTTGCATAAAGCGATATTGCCGCCGATCGTGTAGAGATGATAACCCATGATGTGGCCGCCGGCAATTTTGGTATAAGCGCCGCAGGCGTGATGCTGAAGATTTTCGATCAGTTTATTCTGGCGGATGGGTTCGCGCAAATTAGCCGTCCACGCTTTAAGTTGAAAATAACAATCGCGCGTGAGCCGGTAAGCCGTGATCTGATACAGAGAGTTTTCTTTAGCATCGAAAAAGCTGACCGATTCGGGATCGTCGACGCCCATGTGCTGGAACTCGTGGTGAAGATATTTCTGAAAAACTGAATCGTTGTTGGCAGGAGGATAGATCTGACGGAGCGCCTCGCGGACGTGGTAAAGAGCCAAAGCTTCTTCGACCATACGGTCACGATCGGAATGGCTCCAATATTTTTCATAATAGGCGACCACGCGCTGGCCGTCTTTATCCTGGCTCTGTAAAAACACTTCCCATGCGGTTTCGTCCCATGGCAGCGGATCATGGTGTTTTTTCGGCGATCGTGTGACGGCGTTTTCCCGATCGGTTTGCGCCATCCACTCATCGTGCGCTTTTTTCCATTCTTCTTCGTCGCCTTCTTTTTCCTGCCAGTCGTTGTCATCCTGAAAACGATTAGGCATATCCACTCCTTTGCTTTGTTTGCAACGTTATAAAATGCGTTACAATTTCCAGATACGCATTACTTCGATAAAAACTTCTGTCCCAACAAAAGCCCGACGATGGTTTTCATGTCGGTAATTTCACCGCGAAAAACTTTATCGACGGCTT
>JAIBAF010000085.1 GCA_019695335.1 bacterium | reverse complement strand
CGATCGTCGAGGAGCAATTTGTACAAACTCTCGATAGCGGGATAATTGGCGACTACACGCTCGAAATTAACTAGTGTATGCATGGGATTCGGTGTTGCAGCCGCTGCTTGCAATAAAGGTTTGGATAATTTTAAAAAGATTTCGCGCGTCGTATTACCGTACATTTTTGGAAAATGACCAAAAGCTAAGTTTTTTAACGTACGAAAAGCGGTTTCCGGCATTTCAAACCCGGCGGTTTTGAGATAATGATTTTCACCGGCCTCCAATTTTTCTGAATCGAATAGCGTGGCCAAAGGATCGGCGGATTCGGCCTGCTGGTTTTTAAAAAAATTATCGTAAACCGATCGAACCGAACGAAGCGTGTTTTCCAGAACTTCGACGAAATTTGTCCGGCTTTTGAATTCCAGAATATGGGCCATGCGTTCCAGATCGGTATTTTCCCGACTTAATGTATGCGTTTGCCGATCATGTTCGATTTGTAAAAGATGTTCGATTTTTCTGTAAAAAATATAGCTCTGACGGAGGAGAGAGCTTTCATGTTCTGAAATCAGGTTATGGCGGAGAAGTTTATCGATGGATTGCAACGTATTGCCGCCGCGAATATCGGCGAGGCGTCCGCCGTTGAGCAATTGAAGCGCCTGAACGATGAATTCGATATCCCGTATACCGCCCGGACAAATTTTAATGTTCAAGGCATCGTCCGTTTGTTTTTGTTCTTCGATGCGCCATTTCATCCGCGCAATTTCTTTCAAAGGTGATTGAAAAAAAGTAGCAGGATAAACGAACGGCCGCAATTGATTGATAAAATGGAGGCCGAATTCCACATCGGCGGCTATAGGCCTTGCTTTGATGAGCATTTGTCTTTCCCACAACTGGCCGCGCGATTCATAATAGGCGAAATAACTGGCGACGCTTCGTGCGATGGGACCCGCATCGCCGTCAGGCCTGAGGCGCGTATCGACACGGTAAAGCTGGCCTTCCTGAGTCTTCTGCGACAGCACGCGAGCCGTCATCTCCGCCAGTTGGTTGAAAAATTCATGATGCGTGCAGGAATACGCCGCGCCGGAAGTTTGACCTTCTTCTCTGTAAACAAAAATCAAATCGATATCCGAACTGTAATTCAATTCATTGCCGCCTAATTTTCCAAGCCCGACGACGGCGCCGGCACATGCAGGTTTGCCGTATTTTTCTTCCAGCGATTGGTGACATAGTTCATAAACGGCATGAATTAAATGATCGGCCAGCATCGAGATCGATGCGACCGTTTCTTCAAGCGGCGCATTTAAAATGTAATCGCGTATGCCAATCATCAGCAACGAGCGTCTTCGGAGAATCCTGAGCGCTTCGAATTTACGGTTCAGCGAATATTGTTTGTTGTTGGAGATAACGGCAACGTCCTTGCGCAATACGGCCGGATCGGTTTTTTTGCAGTGCAGTTCGGGACTTAACAAGAAGTAGGTGAATTGAAAATCCCGGATAATGATTTCACTGAGAAAGGGACTCGCTTCGAAAAGTTTGCAAAGCCTGGCGACGATCGGAGGAAAGTCACACAGCATCTTGTAAAACGTAGATTTGTTGATCACCGATGTTGAAAGACGCTCAAAGTAATTAAGAATACGATCCGGCTCGGGCTGGGAGCGTAATTCAAATTCCAGTCGATCCAGGAAATGCAGATATTCCGGCTCGACATTTTGCGCGATGCGAGCAAGATTGCGTTCGGCAATGACCGGATCTTTACACAATGACAAAAAGCGCTGTAGCCGTTGGGTGTCCATCAAATTTAAGATTGAATTTCAAAGCGAATGTTTCTAAGTTTGCGCGTTGAAAAAATCTAAAGATTAATTCATTCGAATGCCAATCAAAAAACATTTTGCTAACAACACAATGAGAACGACCCAAATATTTTAGTCCATTACTTTCAAAAACATTCGGAGTTATCATGTCGCTGGACAAAAAAGTCGAACAGTTACGTAAGCTAAAAGAAGAAGCCAAATTAGGCGGGGGAAAAACCCGCATCGAGGCACAGCATAAAAAAGGAAAACTGACTGCACGCGAGAGAGTCGATCTGTTGCTCGATGAAGGCAGTTTCGAAGAGCTGGACATGCTGGCGCGTCATCGTTCGACGGCGTTTGGGCTCGATAAAGAGCGTCCACTGGGCGACGGAGTGGTTACTGGTTATGGTACGATCGACGGCAGGTCGGTATATGTGTTCAGTCAGGACTTTACAGTATTCGGTGGAAGTTTATCCGAAGTGCATGCAGAAAAAATTGTCAAAATCATGAACATGGCTATGAAAACGGGCGCACCAGTGATCGGATTGAATGATTCGGGCGGCGCTCGTATTCAGGAAGGCGTTGTCAGTCTTGGCGGCTATGCGGATATTTTTTTATTGAACACACTGGCGTCGGGCGTTATTCCTCAAATTTCCGCCATTATGGGACCGTGCGCGGGCGGCGCCGTGTATTCACCGGCGATTACGGATTTCATAATGATGGTCAAAAATACCAGCTACATGTTTGTCACCGGTCCGAATGTGGTTAAAACGGTTACGCACGAGGAAATTTCATCGGAAGATCTGGGCGGAGCCATGACCCACGCGACCAAAAGCGGCGTCGCCCATTTCGCGACGGAAAACGAACTGGACTGTCTCATGAAAATCCGCAAACTGATGGGATTCATTCCGTCCAATAATCAGGAGGATCCGCCGGCCATTCCGTGTGATGATCCCGCCGACCGTTGTGATGAATCTCTTAAAACGGTCGTTCCGGAAAATCCGAACAAACCGTATGATATCAAAGACGTGATCAAAGCTATCGTTGATCAGGAAGATTTTTTTGAAGTGCATGAAGAATACGCGCAAAATATTGTTGTAGGGTTTGCGCGATTGGATGGGAAACCGGTGGGGATAGTCGCCAATCAGCCGGCGGTTTTGGCCGGAGTTTTGGACATCGATTCGTCGCTGAAAGGCGCACGATTCGTACGATTTTGCGATGCGTTCAATATCCCGCTGGTTGTTTTTGAAGATGTCCCGGGTTTCCTGCCGGGAAGCGATCAGGAATGGCGCGGAATCATCAAGCACGGCGCAAAATTATTATACGCGTTTTGTGAGGCGACCGTTCCCAAAATTACCGTGATTACAAGAAAAGCTTATGGCGGCGCGTACGACGTTATGAATTCAAAACATGTGCGCGGGGACATTAATTTTGCATGGCCGACAGCGGAGATTGCGGTGATGGGGGCGAAAGGCGCTGTAGAAATTATTTTCAAAAAGGAAATCGATGCTTCCGAAAACTCCCAGGCCATGGAAGAGAAGTTGATCGAAGAATATAAAGACAAATTTGCCAATCCGTACAGCGCTGCCGAGCGTGGATATATCGACGACGTGATCGAACCGCAATTGACGCGTCCAAAATTAATCAAAGCCCTCAAAATGCTCGAAAATAAAGTCGATTCCAATCCGAAGAAAAAACACGGCAATATTCCGCTTTGAAACGATTATTTTTAAAAGGCGTCGTAATTTTTTTCAATCTCTCTCAAATGCCCCCTAAGTCATTGTTTTGTTAGAAAAAATGCTTGTAACTTCTCGTTGTTTCTGCTATATTTCTGAGTTAGTTACACAAGCACATTTTGTCAGTTCGGTATCGACAATCTTCCTCAGTTTTGGATGCCAAAAAATAATTTGTTCCTTCAAAAATTTGGTACCTTGGTTCTGGCGTCTGCTTCGCCGCGACGCGCTCAATTATTGAGACAAGTTGGTTTTGAATTTGATGTTCATCCCAGCCACGTTGATGAAGATTTCGATCACAGCGATCCCGTGACAGTGGCTCAATTACTTGCCGAACGTAAAGCGATGGAAATCGCCAACATGTGGCGTGATCGTATTGTTTTAGCCGCCGACACGATCGTAGTATTGGATGAGCATATTTTAAATAAACCTGCTGACCCAAACGATGCGCGCAGAATGCTGAGCATGTTGAGCGGGCGAACCCATCAGGTTTATACCGGTTTTTGCCTGGTTCGTATAAGCGATGAACGTAAGCTGGTTGATGTTGAACGAACGGATGTGACTTTCAGACCCTTAACGGTTCAAGAAATTGAATCGTACATTGCCGACGGTACGTGTTTTGACAAAGCGGGATCGTATGGAATTCAGGATGCCAGTGCGATTTTTGTCGAACGCGTCGACGGCGATTTTTACAATGTTGTTGGCCTTCCCATTACAAAGATTTATTCTCGCCTTAACGAATATTTTGTATGAAAATTAATTTCTTTAAAGAGTTCGCGGATCAACTCAAGGGCATGCGTGAGCAGCGAGGAGTTACTCTGCACGCGGTTGCACTCGCCACGCGTTTGAATGTTGAGTTCTTGAAAAAAATTGAAAGCGGCGATTTTGGTTTTGCTTCCGATGTGTATATCAAAGGCTATCTCCGTAAATATGCGCGCGAATTGGAGATCGACGAAGAGTGGGTCATGCGTCAATACGATTTCATTAACGAAAAAATCGAATTTCTCGCCTACGATCATCATTTACCGGTACCGGTTCTGCGCGAAAAAGCCGTTTTGCAAAAAGAATTTATTCCGGAAATTTTAAATGCCGACGATTCTGCGGTAAGTCTTTTCTCGGATGAAATCCAGGCCATCGAAAAAGAACTGAACGCCCAAACTGTTTCACCGCAATTGGATCGCGCCGTTATTGAAAAAATCGAAAAACAACGCCGGATCAATGCCGTCGTGATCGGAAGTTCGGTCATTTTGGTGTTGATTGCGTTATTGCAATTAGTTTTTGCGGAAGGCACGATCAAAAGAGCTGACGACATAACGTTACAAGATGAAACCCGAGAAACTGTTTCTAAAAAAGAACTGCTCATGAAGAGAGCGAGGCTGAATCTTTCGCAGCCGATTGTGCCGCCGAAAGAAAAGCTTTTACGCGAGGAATATGCCAGAAAATTATTAAAAGAGCGGATTGAAATATCTAAAAACTATGTCAATGAGCGTTCCGATCGGAAAAATCTAAAACCTATTCCGGTTAAAGACGCTGCGAAAGATTTAGAACGAACGATACAACAGTAATTTCAAAAACTTTTCAGGTATGAGGAGAGCTTAATGCTGCTGAATTTTAACGACCTCAAGTTGCGCGCCAAATTTATGATTGGCATCGCGTCCTTTGCGGCTTTTTTTATGTTTGTCGTCACGTTGATTTTTACGATCAAGATGTATGAAGCCTCGGTGGCTAACCAGGAAATCTTTCTGGAGAAGCAGGCCGATATTACGGCTCAAAGTATCGGACCGGGACTTGATTTCGGCGACAAAGCTTCCGTCATGGACGCATTTGCTCCAATACGCGGTTCGCTTGAATTTATCTTGGTTTACGATACTCATGAAGAAACGTTTGCCTCGCATTTCAGGCAAGGGTTGGAAGCACAACAGGTCGAAGGGCTTATTAAGGCAAATACGGAGTTGTGGAGAAAATCCGGAAAACCGGATTGGTTGTTTGACGGGCCGGATATGACCTGTATTGTACGTTCGGTCAAAAACAGCGTCGGCAATGAAATTGGAACGCTCGTGATGGCGGCCTCGAACGATCCGATCACGTCGCAATTGCGTTCGGATATATTTTTCAGCATCGGCTTATTGATTGTGACGGTATCCGCCGGGTTAGGCGGCGCGTATGCTTTCAGCAATGTTTTTGCAAAACCGATTTCAACGATTGTCGAACGCCTGCGTGACATTGCAGAGGGTGAAGGCGATTTGACGAAACGTCTCGATATTAAAAGCAAAGATGAAGTCGGTGAACTGGCGCAGATGTTCAATTTATTCGTCGACAAGCTGCAGGACTTGATTCGCCAGGTTCAAAAGGCTTCCACTCAAATCGGCAGTTCAGTCGAAGTCATCAGTTCGACAACGACGACGGTTGCGGATGGCGCTGATAAACAGTCCAATCAGGCCACGCTGGTGGCGGTAGCAGCGGAAGAAATGTCCGCGACGATCGTGCAGACTTCCTCCAATACATCCGATGCCGTTAATATTTCCAAACAAGCGCACGATGCGGCTAAACGCGGCCGTGAGGTCGTCGACGATACGGTTCAAGGCCTTCAGCGAATTTCGTCCGTCGTAAGCGACTCGGCCAAAACGATTCTCGAATTGGGTAAAACGGTTGCTGAAATCAGCAAAGTTGTCGAAGTGATCAACGATATAACCGATCAAATTAATTTACTCTCACTTAATGCTTCAATCGAAGCCGCTACGGCAGGCGAATACGGTAAAGGATTTGCCGTAGTTGCCGATGAAGTGAAAAAATTAGCTGAAAGAACTTCGCAATCAACGACTGAAATTTCGCACATGATCGAGTCGATCCAGCACGCTATGGCTAATGCCATTCGCGCGATGGAACGCGGTACGAGAGAAGTCGATAAAGGACAGGAATTGGGAGGCAAGACGGCAGAAGCCCTGCAAGATATCTTGCAAGCGAATAATCAGGTTATGGAAATGATTACGAATATCTCGGTATCGGCGCAGGAACAAAGTCACACGGCTGAAGAAATTTCCAAGAACATCGAAAATATTGCCACGATTACCAAGAGCACAGCCGATGGCGTCAAACACATCGATCAAACGACGGAAGCTTTGGTAACGCAAACATCCGTACTTAAAACGTTGGTTGGAAGATTCAAACTTGAGCAAAATGGCAACGGGCACGCTTCCTAAACAGCCATTCGATATGTGTTATTATAAAAGGAACTATGCATGACCGTGTATGAAAAATTGCTGCAGGTTCGTGACCGGAAGGGATCGGGTTATCTCGTTCTGATCGATCCTGATAAAAAATCTGAAACCGAGACGTTGGCCATTGTCGAGCAATGTGCTGATGCAGGCGTTGATGGGATATTAGTTGGCAGCAGCCTTTTGCTTTCACAGAGATTTAATTCTACCATTAAAACGATCAAAGAACGGTTCAATATTCCGGTCATCTTGTTTCCGGGCAGTACGATCCAATTGTCTGAATTTGCCGATGCGGTATTGTTTTTATCATTGATCAGCGGACGAAACCCGGAGTTTTTAATCAGCACACAAGTGCTGGGCGCTCCGATCATTCGGAAGATGGCTTTGGAGGCAATCTCGACGGGGTATATGCTGATCGAATCGGGCAAAACAACCGCGGCCGAATTTATGAGCAATTCTAAACCTATTCCGCGCGATAAAAACGACATTGCCGTAGCGCATGCAATGGCCGGCGAATACTTGGGGATGAAAATGATTTACCTCGAAGCCGGCAGCGGCGCTATTCATTCCGTACCCGAAGCAATGATTGAAGCGGTGAGCGCGTACGTTCAGATTCCAGTGATTGTCGGCGGCGGAATCCGTACGCCCGACGAAGCGCGCAAAAAAGTCGAAGCCGGCGCGTCGTTCATCGTGACGGGCAATGTGCTCGAAAATTCAGAAAATCTCGATCTGATCAAAGAATTTGCGCAAGCCGTTCATTGGAAGGAAGAAAATAAAATGGAACTGCAACGATTCAGAAAGGCAAAGTGATTGAAACGGCGTGCGTTGATTGTTTTTGCCAAAGAACCGCAAGCTGGAAAAGTCAAAACCCGCTTGTGCCCGCCGTTTACCTATGAAGAAGCCGGCGCTTTGTATCGTGCATTTCTCAAAGACGCTTTTGAACAATATAGCCGTTTGTCTTTACCAATCGGGATGGATGTCGTGGCGTTTGTAACGCCGAATAGATTTTTTTTCAATGAATTTTTGAGCGAGCTGAATGTTAAAGATATTTTAGTTCAATCGGGAAGCGACTTAGGTGACCGCATGTTCACGGCTTTTAAAAATGTTTTTGATCAAGGCTATCATCATGCAGTGGTGATCGGTACCGATCATCCGACTTTACCGGATGCCATTATCCAACAGGCTTTTGAGCAATTGGATAGTCATGACGGTGTGATAGGACCTGCAAGTGACGGTGGATATTATCTATTGGGAATCAAACAAGCCAGGTCGGAATATTTTTCGGAAATAGCATGGAGCACGGATACGGTTTTTAAGACGACCCGGTCCCGTTTTGATCGGTTGAATGAAACATATTTTGAATTGCCCGAATGGTATGACGTCGACGATATCGCATCGCTTGAAAGCATGATCAGCGACATGGCCGATCGGCGAGGAGCCGTACCTGTTCACACGCATGCTTTTTTGCAGGAAATACGAATGATCCCAAAATTTTCGGAGCGAGTATAATGGAAAACAAAAAGAAGGTTCAGTTAATTCATTTTAATGCCGGTGAAAAAGATTACGCTGTGGAATTGAATTGCGTAAGGGAGGTAATTCGGATGGTTTCGTTTACTCCGGTGAGTGAATTACCTGATTTTGTGGTAGGTGTCATTAACGTTCGCGGCGAAATTTTACCGGTGATCGATTTTATGCGCCGAGCTGGTTTAGGATATGGGCGGAAGACGCTCCGGAGTCGTATCCTGATTATGACGATCAAGAAAGTTAATGTCGGTATGATGGTTGATCGTGTCAGGGAAGTCATCGAAATTGATCCGTCGGCCGTTTCCAACAACACATTGGCTGACGTGGTACTCGATCCGAAATATATAAAATGTACCTTCATACAGCGGGATCGCATGGTCATCTGGGTTGATATTGAAAAAGTATTAACCGATAGAGAATATTCGGAACTGGAAAAGGGTTTGGAATATGCAACGAGTTGAACCATCAACATCACAAAAAAACGCTGTGAAAATGGTTCCGCGTGAAACGGAGTTTACGGAACACGATTACGTGCGCTTTCGCGATCTGGTTCGAATGCGTAGCGGGATTTATTTCGGTGAACGCAAACGAAACGATCTGAAAAGCGGGGTTCTCAAAGCATTCCATTATTCAGGCATGCATTCGTTGGGCGAATACTACGATGCGCTTGCAAACGGATTTACGCACTCAACGCTTTTTAAAACTTTGATTTCATTTCTGACCGTCGGAGAGACCTACTTTTTTCGGCATTTTGATGTTATAGAAAAAGAAATTCTCCCGCGGCTCGTTAAAGCCCACCATCACGACAAATCCTTACGGATCTGGAGCGCCGGATGTTCTACCGGCGAAGAGCCCTATACAGTGGCGATGGTGCTTCACAATATTATTCCTGATTTTAAAAACTGGTCTTTGACGATCGTAGGTACGGATATTAACGTAAACTCATTGTCCTATGCGAAGGAAGGGATTTACCGCCCGTGGTCGTTGCGATCCATTCCCGATTCTTACAAAAACAAATATTTTGCCAAGAAAGAAGGATTGTATTATCTCAATCCCGAGATTCGTTCGATGGTACGTTTCGATTATTTGAATCTGGTCGAAGAATGTTATCCGGCGGCCGATAATATGACCATGGAACTGGACATGATTTTGTGCCGCAACGTGACAATTTATTTTGAAGCTCAAACAACGATTCACGTGATTAACCGTTTTTACCAGGCATTGAAAGAGCGTTCCTATTTAGCCGTCGGACATGCCGAACCCAGCAGTTTGATTTATGACGCGTATGTTCCGGAAATTTATCCCGATGCGGTGTTATACCGCCGTGACTCCGCAGCCAAACGCGATTTACATTACAAGACCGGTATCCGTATTCGCCGTGAAGCGGCAGAACGTGTCAAACCGGCTTATTCCATGACCAAATCCATAACTCCGCATCTTGAAGATTTGCAGAAACAATTGCAAAAGATGCAGGACGATTTTGTTGCAATGCCTAAGCCGGAATCCTCGGCGATTCGTGAGAAGCTCAGCAAAAAAAGCGAAGAATTGTCACCGAAGGTTGAAGAAGATAAACGCCGCGGACACGATTCCGAAGCCGAACTTTTTTCTAAAGGCATCGAGCTATTTACGTTGAAAGACTTCAAAGGATCTCTGGATCACTTTATGCGGCTCCTTGACGAATATCCTTCAAATGGACGTGCCGCATACATGATTGCGCATATTCATGCTAATCTGGACAACGTAGCCGTAGCAAAAGAGTATTGCTATCGTGCGATCAACCAGGATTCACTTTTACTCGAAGCGTATTATCTTCTCGGTCTGATCTTTAAAGAAGAGAAAAACTTTGACGAGTCCATTAAAATGTTAAAAAAGGCTATCTACATTGAAGCTAATTTTGCTATAGGATATTATGAGTTGGCCGTCAATTATTTCAAAATGGAAAATACCGTGCAAGCCCGTAAATATTTGAAACAGACTGAATCTATTTTAAAATCACTGACACCGGATGAGCGCGTCGGCGTATTGGATGATCTTACGGCGCGTGAATTACGCATGATGGTGAGCATGTGGGATAAATAAGAGAACATTATGGTCGAGAAAAAAAACAAAAAAACTAAAAAAACTTCGGATACGGGTTCAGAAACGATCCATACGAATTCGCCCGTCATGAATGGCAGTACTAGCGAGCCGCAACTCAAGGTGCAAAATATCCTGAATAATCTCCGTCAGGAAGACTATACATCCTCAACCAATTGTTGGGAAGCCGTCCGGTGTGGGCAAGAGCATACGTGCGATGTTCCTAAAAATACCCACGGGCGTCAATGCTATCTTTACGATCACACGTTTTGTTTCGGCGAAGACATGGGACCTTTTCACATAAAGATTAAAACCTGCGTCGACATGTGCCCGTTTTATAAATCGTTGATCCCGGAAATCGGAGCAATGTGGGTTGAAGCGCACCGGCAAATTGCACAATTGACCAACGACCAAATGACGCCGGAAATTGAAGCGCATATTCTTAAACAGCGTGCCGATCAGTTAAGCGAGGCTCTTGCAGAGGAAGATACCGGAGAAAAAATCGAAGTATTATTGTTTCAACTTGGACAAGAATTATTTGCAATGGAAGCGCAATACATCCAGGAAATTCGTTCGATTAGCGAAGTTACGCCGGTGCCGTGTACACCGGATTTTGTTTTAGGTATTACGACGATTCGCGGCCATATCTATTCGGTGCTCGATATTCGGCGTTCATTGGGCGTTGAAGATCGGTCGGTGACGCAAGATAGCATGTACATCCTGACTTCGCATCGCGATTTGGACGTTTGTTTATTAGCTGATTCCGTTATACAGAAGCAGACGATAGCACGACGGGACGTCAAAACTTCCGTCGGCGGGGCGCAACATGCCTCAAACGCTTATACGACGGGCTTTTTCTTTTTTAATAATAAAATTGTTTCGCTGATCAATTGGGACCACTACTTATCCCAAACTAATATTGTCGTAAATGAAGAAGTGTAACGTAAACCCTCTTTAGGATTGAATTATGGAGATTTTACTCTTTGCAGTGACCTTGCTGATTGCGAGCTTAGTGGCTGTCGCAATTATTTATCGCATTTATGAAAAGAAAAGATACGTGCTCAGCCTCATGATGCGAAGTATTCCTTTATTGGCTGTTTCGTATCTTTGCGCGATGATTATCGGGCATTATTCGGACATTTGGTGGGTTTGGGCCGTTATGTATGTTGTTGGGATAGTAACGGTTATCGGATTCATGATTATCTTTCTGAGATACACCATTGAAAATACGTTACGAATCGAAAAAATTGTTAATAAAATTGTTCAAAAAAAGTTTTCAGATAAGTTAAAGATTAATACGATCGGTGAATTACACGATTTGCAAGATAATTTTAATGCTATGATCGATAATCTTCAGAATTTTGACCATACTTTAAAAGACGCTATTGCACGTATGTCGTCGGTCGTGAGCCAACTCACATCCATCATGGGACAGCAAGCCGTGGGGATGAATGAGCAGTCAACGGCGCTCAATCAAACAACGACAACGACGCAGGAGTTGGCCGCAACTTCGCATCAGACTACTGAAAAAGCTCAATTCGTCGTCGAAAGCGCCGAACGCAGTATGGATGTTACCAGTAAGGGTAAATCTGCCGTGGACGGCACGATCGAAGAAATGAATGAAATTCGCCGCCGCGTGGAACGGATTGCCGAACAAATTCTTGATCTGAGTGAGAAAACCCAACAGATCGGCGTGATTACTACGACGGTGAACGATATCGCTGAACAAACGAACATGCTGGCTCTTAATGCAGCTATCGAGGCCAGTAAAGCCGGTGAATTCGGAAAAGGTTTTGGCGTTGTAGCGCTTGAAGTCCGGAAATTGGCCGAAAAAAGCAAAGAAGCTTCTCTGCGAATTCGCGATCTTATTACGCAGATTCAAAATGCAACCAATTCCACCGTTATGGCGACCGAAGAAGGTTCGAAACGCGTAGACATCGGCGTTGAAAAAATTCGGGATGCCGGTCGTCTGATGGATGAAAGCATTCAAAGCCTCGAAGAAAATGTCGGATATGCTCAACAAATTCTCGTCGGCAGTAAACAGCAAACGATCGGTATAGAGCAAATTACTCTTGCCATGGCGAATATCAATGAAGTTGTCAAACAGGTTGCTACCGGAACGACGCAAACACAAAACGCCGTTGATTCGGTACTGGGTTTGACCAAGGAACTTCGGCAATTAGTTGATCACGCCAACGGTACGTCTAAAAATAACTAAGATGAGTCATTCACAACGCTTAATAGTAAGAGGCTATGGAACTCTCTAAAGACGAACTTAAAGAGATGATGGCAATTTTTAAGGTGGAGAGCGAAGAGCACCTTAAAGATTTGAATAAAGGTCTGCTAAAATTAGAAGAGA
>JAIBAF010000084.1 GCA_019695335.1 bacterium | reverse complement strand
AATGCGTACGATTTGTTCCGCAAAATTTTTCTTAAAGCAGTTTGGAAATAACTTTTGAGCATACTACCTTCTTTCGTTGAAATACGAGAATAAACTGAATAGTTTTTCTTTTCTTGTAATTTTTTTATTCACACTTCAATGTTTGTACAGGATTAGCCGAAGCAGCCTTGACGGCCTGAAAACTGATTGTAACTAATGCTAGACACATGGTGATCAGTCCGGCCGATAAAAACAGATCGATTGAAAGTTCTTTTCGATACGCGAAATCTTCCAGCCAGCGATTCACAAAAAAATAAGCGAGCGGCCATGCGGCAATATTGGCCAGAACAATGATCTTGAGAAATTCAGCCGACAATAAATTCACTATATTGAATACCGAAGCCCCCATTACTTTCCGTATACCGATTTCTTTGGTACGATTTTCAGCGCTGAAAGCTGACAAACCGAATAATCCCAGACAGGCAATGAAAATCGTCAAGGCGGCAAAGCCGAGAAAAACGCGGTGAACGATCATTTCCTTTTGATATAATTTTTGAAATGCCTCGTTAAGGAAGAAGTGTTCAAAAATATTGCCGGGACACCATTCACTCCACGTAGTTTGAAGCGCTTGGATGGATTGAGATATGTGCCGTTTATCCAGTCGCACAACGGCATAATCCCGGTAATACGATTGAGCCGATAATGTAATCACCAATGGTTCCACAGCATGATGCAGTGACTGAAAATGAAAATCTTTAACCACGCCAATGACTTTGCCTTTAATTCCATGCATCGACAATGATTTGCCTACGGCGTGGTCCCATCCGAATTTCTGCATAGCTGTTTCGTTAATAATAAATGCATCGTATTCATCCGCTTTACTGCTTGAAAAATCACGGCCATCTTCCAATGTCATACCCATCGTACGAATAAAATCCGGCTCGACGATCAGCGTACTGATATCATTTCGTTCTTCCAGATTACCTTCGGCTCGTACCGGAAAACCATAATAACCTTTTTCCCAAGGTAAATTGGAAATGACCGTCACATTTTGTACGCCGGGCAGTGCGGCCAGGTGCGTCTTAAAGACATCAAACTTTTTTTGTACGGCCTCATCGCGGAGTGGCATTATAACCACTTGATCAGAATTGAAACCCAGGTTTTTAGTTAGGATGAATTCAACCTGTCGATTTACTGCTAGGGTCGAAATAATAAGCGCGATGCAGGTAGTAAATTGTAAAAACACAAGAATTGACCGGATATTTGATCGTGACGAACCAAAAACATTAATTCGGCCATACAGTACCGCCACCGGGCGAAATTTGGACAAAAATAACGCCGGATAAATTCCCGCAGCTGTTCCAACTAAAAAAGTCAAAACAATAAAGCTTGATATGAGACCCCACGTATAATGAACTTCTAGCGATTTTTCGACAAACGCATTAAACTTCGGAAGGAAAATTTCAATCAATGCGATAGCAATAACGGACGCAACCAGTGACAGCATGATTGACTCGCTGAGAAATTGTCGCAATAATTGATTACGGCCTGCGCCCAATACTTTACGGACACCAACTTCGCGTGCTCTTCGGATTGCTCGCGCCGTTGACAAATTTGTAAAATTAATACAGGCAATTACCATCAGCAGAATCGCCACCGTTCCGAAAATGTACAGATAAGCAATATGGCTCACAGGCGCGATCTCATTCTCGCGATTAGAATGGAGATAAATATCGCTCAGCTTTTGTAAATGAAAAACACGTTCATCTTTTTCGCCAAGATATTTTTTGGCAAACGAAGGCAGTTGATTTTCAAGTGAAATAAGTGATGACGGCTCTTTCAAAAGTGCGTACGTATACATCGGCGGCCAGTACCAGCTTTTTTTACTGGTCAGCACCCAATCGCCCATGACCAATTTGAGGCTTTGGATATTGGTAAGAAAATCAAATGTGAAATGTGATTGTGACGGAATATTCCGGATGACCGCCACTACGGTCAGTTCAACCGTACGATCGACAAAAATACGTTGGCCGATAGGATTCGCATCGCCGAAATACCGACGCGCCGCCGTTTCAGTCATCACAACGGCATTCGGATTATCAAAGTCTTTGAAAGAACCCTTTGTAAGGCTAAATGAAAAAATTTGAACAATCGATGGATCGGCAAAAAAGAAACCCGATTCTTTGAATTCTTTTTCATCAAATTTCACGGCAGCGTTGTACGGATACAAACGCGTAACAGCTTCTATGTCGGAAAAATCAGAAACAATAGCCGGCGCGAGTGGAGCGGGCGTAGTGGCAAAGTAACGTGTCGTACCTTCGCTTGTTTCATCCGTGACGAACCGGACGATGCGATCATACCGGTCATGAAAACGATCGTAGTGCGATTCATCCCAGACATAAAGTCCTATCAGCATGCTGCATGCCAATCCAACTGACAAACCAGTCACATTGATCAACGAGTAGATTTTGTGTTTGCTTAAATTTCTAAAAGCGATCTTCAGGTAGTTTTTTATCATAAAGCACCCGCAGCGGTTATAAAAATTAGTTGATGCCCAAAGCATTGATGTCAATTACATAAATAGAAAAACACCGGTAAGATACTAACTAACACCAAACCAAAAAAATTTAGAGCCCATAGGATCACCTTAAATGTTCATGTCTATTCGCTACTCGTATTTAAGTGCATTCACAGGGTTTGCTACGGCTGCTTTCAGCGCCTGATAGCTGACCGTTAACAGGGCAATCAGCAGCGCGGTAAGACCGGCAATGATAAAAGTCATGGGGCTTATACTGATCCGGTAAGCAAAATTTTCTAACCACGAACCCATTACATAATACGCGATCGGCCAGGCTATGAGGTTGGCCAGAACAACCAGTTTTAGAAATTCTTTGGAAATTAAATGAACGATCCCGGTGACCGATGCGCCGAGTACTTTCCTAATGCCGATTTCTTTCGTTCGTGTTTCCGCCATAAATGAAGCGAGTCCTAAAAGTCCGAGACACGCGATAAAAATAGCCAACGCGGCAAACGATACAAAAATGCGTCCGAGCCTGTCTTCCGACGCATACAGTTTTCCAAAATTGTCATCGAGGAAAGTGTAGGAGAAAGGCGCTTGCGGGAAAAGCTTTTCCCACGTCGATTGAATATGAGTCAACGCTGCCGAAGCCTGACCGGTCGAAATCCGAACGCTGACATTGTTGTAGCCGTTAGGCCAGTATGAAATGGGTACCAACACCAGCGGTCCGATCGTTTGATGCAGTGAGATGTAATTAAAATTTTTCATCACACCAAGTACCGTCATCGTCAAAGGCGGTTCAATTCCCCACCATTCAACTTTTTTGCCGACCGCATCTTCCGGCTTCGTCCAACCCAATTCCGCTGCCGCCGCTTCATTGATTAATATGCCGTCTTGCATATCGGTCGGAATCTCTTTGGAATAATTTCTGCCTGCAAGCAATTGAATACCAAACGTCGGAATAAAATAATGATCCGATGGAATGGTTGTCATTTCCCATTTGTCGGCATCGTTGGACGGGATTTTCCTGATTGGAGTTCCCATGATCCGGTTACCCGGCACAAACGTCGAAGCCGCTACATTCTGAACATCGGGACTCTGGAGCAATTGCTCGCGAAATACTTCATATTTATTTTCCAGGATAGCATTGCTCACCGGCAGAACCACTACCTGGTCTTTATCCAATCCAAGTTGTTGGTGTTGAATAAAATCCAGTTGTCGATAAACCGTTATCGTGCTGATAATCAAAATAATTGAAACGGCAAATTGCAGGCTCACAAGAATCTTGCGAAGTTTTCCTCCACCTTTTCCCGCTGTTTGTTTACTTTTTAACGACTCAACCGGATTGAACCTCGACAAATATAGAGCCGGATACATACCGGCCGTAATACCTACAAACAAAACTACTATAGCAATCAACGGAAAAACGAACCCGCTTGTAAATAAACTGAATTCAAGATGCTTACCGGCGAGTTGATTGAAAAACGGCAAACTAAGTTCAACCAGCAGCAGAGCCAGCAACAGCGCAGCAAAACTTAATAAAAACGTTTCTCCAAGAAATTGCCGGATCAATTGCACGCGTAATGCGCCCAGAACTTTACGCAAGCCGATTTCTTTGGATCGTCGCGCAGAGCGGGCCGTTGAGAGATTCATAAAGTTGATACACGCAATCAGCAGTACGCATACGGCAATAGCCGAAAAAGTGTAAATGTACGCCATGTTCCCGGCCGTACCGAATTCGCCCCGCAATTGCGGCGACAAATGAATATCCAGTAACGGTTGGGCGATCACGCTGTAGGTACGACCCAATGTTTTGGCCATGTCATCCTGCATGTACTTCGAAACAAATTGCGGCAATTTTTGATTAAGAGCTCCCCCCTGATTTTTGTCATGTAACAAAGCATATGTTTGCGTCGGATAAAAAGCGTGCCAGTTATTTAACGTTTCGAGACCGATAATTTCGTTGAGCGAAATCGAGGAGGCAAGCATATCGAATTGAAGTTGTGAATTGGCCGGTAAATCCCGAATCACAGCGGTAACATTAAAATCGCGCTGATTTTCATATCGAATCGTTTTGCCGATGGGATTTTCATTTCCAAAATATTTTTTGGCCGCCGTTTCCGTCAGGATGATCGAATACAAGTCTTTCAGCGCCGTGGCCGGATCGCCCTCTACGAACGTCCACGAAAAAATTTTGAATACATTCGCGTCGGCCCACAGCACTGCTTTTTCCTGAAAGTGATTATCGCTATGACCGAAGATCGGCTCGCCCCATTTAATGATCCGGGTAATTTCTTCAACTTCCGGGTAGTCGTTTTTTACTGCAGCCGCCATCGGATACGATGTTGTCGCCAGTTTCAGCATGTTGCCTGCAACGTCCACATCCGTCCTGATTCGATAAATGCGCTCGGCATTCGCGTGATACCGGTCGTAACTCAATTCATCCAGCACAAAAAGCATGATGAGAATACAGCACGTAATGCCGACGGCAAGCCCGGTAATATTGATGAAAGAATATCCCCGGTGCTTGAGCAAGTTCCGTAAAGCAATTTTCAGATAATTTTGAAACATTCGATCCTCCTGATTATTAGATGGCGGACGTCAAACCGAATACAACGCTCCTCATAGTAATTATGATATTCACGCCGCTTTTATTCGTATTTCAATACATTAACCGGATTCGTGGAAGCCGCTTTGTATGCCTGGAAGCTTACCGTTAATAATGCGATCGCCAAAGCTATCGCGGCTGACAAAATAAATGTCCACACAGACAAATCGGTTCGATAAGCGAAATCCTGCAACCATAAACTCATCGCGCCATAAGCCAGCGGCCAGGCAATCACAATGGCGATTGAAATTAATTTCAAAAAATCCCGCGATAGAAGCGTTACAATCGATTGAATGGAAGCGCCCAAAACTTTTCGGACGCCGATTTCCTTCGTCCGTTGTTCTGCCGCAAAAGCAGCGAGCCCGAGCAATCCCAGACATGCAATCACAACCGCCAGCCCAGAAAAAATCCCAAAAAGATTCATGATGCGGCGATCATCTTCGTAATGGCGCTGCAAAGCGTAATCGACAAACTCGAATTCAAAAGGAAACGACGGCATAAGCTCATTCATTTTCTTTTCGATGCGGCCGATCACTTCGGGAATGTTCTCTGTGCGGATGCGAACGGTCATCGCGAGGCGAGACGTGTAACGTGTAGCGCGCGCCGGCCAGCACAAAAGTGCAAGCGGATTGATTTCTTTATGCAGCGAAGCGAAATGAAAGTCTTTAACAACGCCAACGACTTGCGCCTGGTGCCAGCCGTTATAACTCATCGTTTGTCCGACCGCTTGTTCAGGCGTCCAGCCGAAAAGTTTTGCTCCGGTTTCATTAAGCACAAATGCGCCGGCCGAATCGGAGGCAAATTGATACGAAAAGGCTCGGCCGGCAATTACCTCCAGCTGTAAAGTATTGATCAGGTGTTCGTCGCATTTGAGAAAATTGATTACGCGATTGTCATCATCGGAGGCCGCCACAGGTTTAAGCGATGAACGTTCTATCTCGCGATCAGACACAAAAAACGCCGCCATGGCCGCATCGCTCACTTGCGGAATGGAAACTAATTCCGAACGTAATATTTCAGTCCGGTTGCGCCAGTTTTCCATATCACGAACGGTCAAATTGATCAATTGATCCTTGTTGAAACCGAGATTTTTATTTTGAATAAAGGCTATTTGGTCTCTCGCGACAAGCGTGGCGACGATCAATACGACCGTGATTGTAAATTGAGTAACAACCAGGAACCGCCGTAATTGAAGCCCGGATTTCTGTTTGATTTCTCCTTTAAGAATTGGAGCCGGTTGAAAATGAGACAAAAAGAGAGCAGGATAGCTTCCCGCGATGAGGCCGACAAAAAATAAAACAGCGGCGAGCGTAATAACAGCGTCCATGCTTTGCCAACTGAAAAGCGAAACGGATTTACCGGTCAGGTTATTAAATAACGGAACAAACAATTCTGCAGCCACCAGGCCGATCACCATCGCGGTCAACGTTACAATAAACGATTCGCCAAGAAACTGACGCACCAGTTGAAAACGCTGTGCGCCGAGAACTTTACGCATACCGACTTCTTTTAATCTCCGGGACGAACGCGCCGTAGCAAGATTCATATAATTGATACATGCAATGAGCAGTACCAGGAACGCGATGGTTCCAAATGTATAAATAACCGTATAACTGTTGTGCGGCAGTGGCTCGCCGCTAAGATCAGGCGCCAAGTGAATATCCGCAATTGGCTGCATCGGGAATACTGTATTTTCTGCAGATTGTTTGCTCAAATATTTTTCGACGATAGCGGCAAATCGTGGCGCCATCGATTCCGGTGTAATACCCGGTTTCAGTAGCACATAAGCCCACGTATCATTAGTTACTTTCCACTCATTACGCAGCCGAAGGAAAGAACCCAACATATCGAAACGAAGATGGCTATTGCCCGGCACGTCCCGCATCACACCGGTAACGATATAGTCGGTGGTTTTATCGACGTTGATGACTTTGCCAATGGGATCTTCGTTACCAAAATAAATTTTAGCGGCCGATTCCGTCAACACGAGCGATTCTTTATTCGCTAAAACGGTCTTCGGATTCCCTTTGATCAACTCATTACCAAAAACGTCAAATATGTTGGGATCGGCAAATCCTACAACAAGACTGGTCAATTGTTTTTGTCCGAAACTGATCAGACGGTTTTCGCGTGTTTGAAAGCGTACAACCGTTTCGACCGCATCGGGAAATTCTTTGGCCACAGCCTCCCCGAAAGGCGCCTGAGTAAAAGTTGAAATAAATTCACCGTTATCTTGATTTTGCGTAATACGGTACAAACGTTCATGATTAGGATGGAATTTATCGTAACTGAGTTCATATCGGATGTACAACATGATCAGGAGACAGGCGGCAATACCAACGGCCAATCCAAGAATATTGATAGCCGAGTATCCTTTGTTCTTCGTCAGATTACGAAGTGCGATTTTCAGATAATTTTTAAACATTGCTTAATCCTCTTTGTTCAGATAATCATTGAGGGATGTAGCTCATATCGGCGCGATAACGCAGAATAGAACTGACGTGATGTGAAATAACCGACGTCATCTTTTGCAAATTTTTCTCGTCCTTATATTTCGACAATAGTTCAGCCATCCCGTTTTCCGACAACCCTATTTCAGAAAGTTTTTCAATTGGAAACATCACGATGTACGACGGTTGATTTCCACCGTTGACGAGTTTATAAACCGCGTGCTGCCGGAGATTTTTTTCTTTCATCAATGCGGAATGGTATGCCGCCAATATATTTTCAAAATCGATTTCAGTTCCCGGCTTGATTTCGTAACGGTGCCACTCGATGAGAGCGGACGGTTTTCGCGATTCCAATGCCGCATCATTACTCAAAGGCTCCATACGCATATAATGGCTGAAGTTGAGAAAAGCCGCGTAGGGCGTGACATTCAAAGCGTTATCGGCTGCATCGGCGGCCGGTGCGACTGGGCGATCGAAATCCTCCCATGTATGCCCAAACGTACCATCGACAAACAGTCCAACATCATCGCCGCCGATCACCTGCCAACCATACCACGCCCATGGATCTTTATTATCCGCGTGCCAAGTCAAGTGGCGTTTGTAACCCAATTCAAAATCACGACGCACATTTTCTTTTGGTTGAATGGTCACGATGCGTGCAGCACTGCCGGTGTTTTGGGCGTACAACCAACACGGAATCGCCGTCAAAACAATCAGAATAATTTTTAGCATTCGTTTAGATTTGTTTTAATTTTCTAAACGGTTTTTAAAAACTACCTGAACATTTTTATCCGTAGCCTGGCCGATTTGAAGAAGCCGCCAGTCATGATCGTAATTGGCGATCATATCTTTCAGGCACAACGCATGTTCTTTATGCGGTTCTGTACATTCTTCCCATGCAAAAATTTCCACGCGGTAATGATAGGTTTTCTTCTGCCCGTTCACACGCGCTTCAATTTCAATGCGGTCTTTGGCTTCAAGGTTCGGAAGTTGAATGACGATCTCGGCCATATAAGTCTCCTTGGTGGTTTAAAAATGAAGAAATTAATTAAAAATCAGTCGAACTTTTTCTTTGACGAACGCACATAAAAATTTCATAATCCGTTGATTCATTATTCATATTTCAATGCTTTTACAGGATTAGCCGATGCCGCTTTGACCGCCTGATAACTCACGGTGGCCAATGCAATCACCAAAGTCGATCCGGCTGCAATGACGAAAACCCATGGCGACAGTGAAACGCGATACGCAAACCGTTCGAGCCATAGTTGTAAGA
Organism: bacterium; assembly: GCA_019695335.1. Taxonomy (NCBI): domain Bacteria; species bacterium. Next base: position 4,230 of record JAIBAF010000084.1, on the reverse strand, counting down.
CAACATACGCTACCGGCCATGCGACGATGTTAGCGAGTAATACCAAACGTAAAAACTCTGTGGACAGAAGGCCGATGATACCCGGGATACTCGCGCCCAGAACTTTACGAACGCCGATTTCTTTCGTACGTTGAGACGTGCTGTAAGCGGCTAAGCCGAATAATCCCAGGCAGGCAATAAAAATTGCCAGCGAGGTAAACGTCACAGCTACGCGGTTAAAATCTTCTTCGGCACGATACATCCGGCCAAGATTGTCATCTAAAAAGGAATACTCAAATGCGCGGTCAGTAACGGATTCTTTCCATAGGCCTTCAATAAATTGGATCGTTTCCCGTAAATGTTCCGGTTTCAATTTAACAGCCATGAATTTGATGAAGAAACCATTGCGCTGATTGTTCTCAGGAGGGCCGATAAGCACAAACGGTTTAACTTCCTGATGTAACGACGTGACGTGAAAATCTTTGACCACGCCACGAACGGTTATGATGATCGTACCGCTATTGTCCCGAATGGTACCGAATCTTTTACCAATGGCTTCTTCGGCAGTACGCCATCCCAGATAACGCTGGAGCGTTTCGTTGATCAAAACCTCGCGGTGGAAAGGATCGAGGACATAATCCCGCTCAAACGGCCGGCCTGCAATCATTGTTATGTCAAAAGTCTGAGTAAAATCCTGACGAACGGTAAGACGTGGCACAACGACCGGACCACTGCTGCCTTCCGGTTCAAAAACATCCGTATTGTGACTCTCACCCAGAACCTGTTCCATCGCGGTAACGTGCGTGATTCCCGGATTCTGGAGTAGACGATTTTTGAAATTTTCGAATTGATCAATGTTTGTCAACGATGATCTCTGGATCGGGACAACCAATACCTGATCCTTTTGAAATCCCAGATTGGCATTTTTCAAGTAATCGAGCTGTTGAAACGCCACCAATGTTCCGATAATCAAAATTGTCGAAATGGCAAATTGCACGGTAACCAATATACGCCGCAATGAAAGGCCTTTGACGGTCGATTTAATTCCTTTGACGATAGTAATCGGCTGAAACGATGAGAGATAAAATGCCGGATATAATCCGGCTAAAGTACCAATTCCCAATACAAGACCAATGAGCGCTACCACAATTTCAGGAGTGAAATGCAAGCCCATATTCTTTCCCGAAAGCGCATTGAAATATTGAAGCGTCAATTCGACCAATCCCATACCGGCCAACATACTCAATGAAGTCGTCAGGATCGATTCCCCGAGAAATTGTGCAATCAGGTGACGGCGATCGGAACCCAAGACTTTGCGCATGCCGATTTCTTTGGCTCGTGACGCCGACCGCGCTGTCGTCAAATTCATAAAATTGATGCACGCGATTCCGAGAATAAAAACAGCGATGGTAGCGAAAATGTAAATATAAATGATGCGGCTGTTCGGTTCTAATTCACCATCAAGATTAGAATATAAATGAATATCGGTCAACGGTTGGAAAGCCAGCGTGGCATCGTTACGGATATTTTCGGGGAAATATTTTTTCACTACCTCAGGCAATAATTCATGCGGTGCGTCGTCTTTGACCAGCAGATAACTCCAGGCCGGATTCCAGTACCATGTCGTGCGCTGACGTTCCGTCAAAAACGGAAGAGCGCTGCTGAAAGAAACAAGCGCATCGAATGTAAAATGGGCGTTAGACGGCGGATTTTCGGCAATTCCGCTGACTATAAAATCTTGTTTATTTTCAAAACGGATTATTTTGCCCATAGGATCTTCCGAACCGAAATATTTCTCCGCCATCGTTTCTGTCAGGATGATCATGTTCGGTTGTTCTAACGCCGTTGCCGCTTCACCACGCTTGAGTTTGTAACTGAATACTTTAAAAAAACCCGGGTCGGCAAAAAACAAACGTTTCTCATTAAAACGTCTGTCCGGCGAAGATTCCAGCGTTAGTGAAGGTGCGCTGAAATTGAATAGCCGCGTGTACGCTTCAATTTTATCAGGATGGTCTTCGGCAAATGTCTTGGCAAAAGGGATCGGAGTCGTTGCGGACGTCTCGCCAACGCCATTTTGCAAAATCGATTCCGTCACACGATAAATTCGATGGGCATTTTGATGAAACCGGTCGTAACTGAGTTCATACTGCACGTATAAAAGAATCGTCACGCACGAAGCAATACCGATAGCCAAGCCAAGGATATTTACTGCCGAATACGTTTTGTTCTTAAACAAATTACGGAGCGCAATTTTGAGATAATTCAGAACCATAACAACCTCATTGTATTGACATACATTGCAAATGGCATGTAATCAGCTATTCATATTTCAACGCTTCTACCGGATTGGCGATAGCGGCTTTGAGAGCCTGCATGCATACCGTGGCCAATGCAATCACCAATGTTACTCCGGTAGCTAATACAAAAACTCCCCAACCCATTTCGGCACGGTAGGCAAAATCTTTGAGCCATTCATTCATAGCGTAATATCCGGCCGGCCATGCGATGATGTTCGCTGCAAAAATCAGTAGCATAAACTCTCCGGCAAGAAGCTGCAAAATGTTGCGAATGTTCGCACCGAGTACTTTCCGGATACCGATTTCTTTGGTGCGTTGTTGTGCCGAAAATGCGGCCAGCCCGAATAAACCGAGGCAAGCTATGATAATAGCCAAAACGGAAAAAATCGTCGTGAGTTGCGCAAATCGCTGATCGGCTTCATAAATGCCCCGAATGCGCTCGTCCAGGAACGTATATTCGAACGGATAATTGGGCAAAAGTTTGTTCCACGTCGCTTCAACCGAAGCGATCATTGGTGTAGGATCGCCCGACCGAAATTTAACGAACACAAAATCGTTACGATGCGGCATCAGGAAAAGAAGCAAAGGTCCGATCGTTTCATGCAAGGAAGTAAAATGAAAATCATCGACGACTCCAATCACATTGCCTTTGGTATTCGGGATGTGAGGCAGGTCAAGTTTTTGACCTTGAGCGGTTTTCCAGCCAAACCTTTCCATAGCCGTACGGTTAATAATTACCGATCCTTGTTCGTCCGTCGGAAAATTTTTCGAAAATGACCGTCCTTCAATCAAATCCATCCCCAGTGTTTCAAAAAAATCATAATTGACCGGATATAACAAAACTCGGACGGGTTGATTGGGATCGCCGCCTTCCGGTACGACCGAATAACCCCCATAGCCGCCATCCAATCCGTTGCGGGAAGCGGTAACACCGAGGACATCCGGATTGTGCAATAATGTTTCCTTCAGAGTTTCATATTGCTGCATCAATTGTGCCCCACGCATCGGTAGCACAATCGTATGTTCTTGTTCGAATCCAAGATTTTTGGCGCGCGTAAACTCCATCTGTTTGTAAACCACCATCGTGCCGATGATTAAAACAACGGACATTACAAACTGCGTTACAACCAATGCTTTGCGTACCTGAATTCCGGCTTTTCCGCTTTTAAATGTGCCTTTTAAAATTGAAATCGTTTGGAAACCGGACATCACGATCGCCGGATATAATCCAGCCGTAATGCCAATAATTAAAGCCACAATGAAAAACAATCCGGCGGTGATCAAGCGATCGGCCACCGTTAAGGTTAACGGAACGCCAAGCGCTGAAGCAAGAATTTCTCCGAAAAATTCTACGATCGCCCATGATACGATAAGGCTGAAAGTAGTCATCAGAGCCGACTCAGACAAAAATTGCCCGATCAATTGACGACGTTCGGAGCCTAATACTTTTCGAAGTCCGATTTCTTTGCTACGTTTTCCCGCGCGTGCAATCGCAAGATTGGTGAAATTAAAAGCTGAAATTGCAAGAATCAAAAATCCGACAATGGACAATGTATACACATGGGATAAACTGCCCAACGGCCCGATACACCCTTGAAGTCCTTCAGAGTGGAGATAGATATCGCGAACCGGCTGTAGTTTATAAAAAATCCGCTCTGATGTTGCTTTACCCAGTCGTTTTTCAATCAGCGTGGATATTTTGTTTTCCAGTTCAACAGCCGAAGCATGCTCGGCCAATTTTACATAGGTAAAATAAGAAACGGATCCCCAGCTGTGAACGTTGTAATTCGGAGTGACGGCGGTAAACGTCGGAAATGAAATCAGCAAATCGGCTTTGATGTGTGACGGTTTCTCAGCCGGAGCTAAGACGCCGGCCACTTTGACGGAATAGCGGTTGTCCATTTGAATAACTTTTCCGACAGGATTCTCATCACCGAAATATTTTTTCGCCGTT
>JAIBAF010000083.1 GCA_019695335.1 bacterium | reverse complement strand
TCGACAGCGGCAATCAGAATCTGGCGGTGAAAGAACTCGGCGGCACCGGACGACGGCATGACTGGCGCATCAGCCGCACGATCCGCGAACGACTGACGATACCGATGTTCCTCGCCGGAGGACTGAATCCTTCCAATGTTCGTGAAGCGATCGATGCCGTCGGGCCGTTCGGCCTGGACGTCTGTAGCGGCGTCAGAACGGATGGAAAACTGGATACCCAGAAACTTCAGGCTTTTTTCAAAGCGGTGCAGGCATGAAACCGGAAAAACTTTATCAGCTTTATTTTTCGCCCGGTACCCGCGGGTATGAATTTATCTGCGGTTTTCATTCCAAACACCAGCGCGATTTTTCTAAAACCGAATTGGCCGATTTTGATGCGCTGGCCAACCAGGTGTTCCTGAACATTGTTTCTATTAAGGAACAGGATATTCATAGCATTGAAGAACATTATGTAATCAAATCAATTTATTTTCAATGTTGGAAATTACTCCTGCGCGAAACCAAAAAAGAAAAAGCCATTATTGCCGAAAGCCGCCTTGGTCCAATCTTCCGATTCTCCGGTGAAATCTCCTATTGAAAATTTAATGACTGAGGATGACCCCGAAAAAGCCATAGAGGCTAATGATCTCTATGAAAAGATCGTTCGTTTTTGCAACGCTTGACGATGATATTGTAATGAACGATCAAAATCTTTTTTATTGTTAAAAAGATTTCCGAGATCGTTGTACGTATTCGCAATATTAGGGTGATCCTGATCCAAGACAGCCTCCCGGATCCGGAGAGTTTTGGTATAATATTCAAACGCCGTTCATAATCGCCGCGCAAATCATACACTATCGCGATGTTATGATAAATTAAGCCTCTCGCGAGTGCCCTTCCCCAGTACCACCCCAGCACTTCCAGCGACTGCCGGAAATGACTGAGCGCTTCATCGTGTTGCCCCAATGCCAAGTACAACGCCAATATATTAAAACTTGCAGCCCATCACTCAAGCTTTGTCCATTAAAAAACAAGCCTCGCTTGATTGTCCTTGTTTTTTGACTTAACTTAATTCCGATTACTTTAATTTTAATTTCCGGAGGAGAATATGGCGGCTGTAATTAAAAAGCGGAACATGCTGATGCAGGTTTTGCTAACCATCGTCACATGCGGATTGTATGTGATCTATTGGTTCTATGTTGTTTCAGAGGAATTAAAACAGATTACCAATGACGCAGAGGCGTCTCCGGCATTGTGGACCGTGTTGATCTTCGTGCCATTCGGAGCGTTTTATTCGTACTACAAATTTGGCGAAATCTACGAAAAAGCTTCCACCGAACAATTCAATCGCTGGCTGATGTTTGTACTGTGGCTTGTTTTTTCTCCGGCCGTTTGGTTCATCGTGCAAATGGATTTAAATAAACGGGCAGACGCCGCAGGGACAAGCACGCCGGCTTAATAGACGATTGTATAATTGCAAACGAAGAGCGAAACATCGTTTCGCTCTTCGTATTATATCCTACTCTTTTTCTCTTTCCCACCAATTTTTGGAAACCAGATCGTAGAGTACTTGTTGCCGTTCACGCGCGGCGGCGTAGATTCGATGATCATTTGTATTGGGCTTAAATGTTTTTCCCAATGGCACTGGCATATCGCCGATGGATTTGATCGCGCCGATGGTTTCCAAAGCCATGATCGCTGCACCGCGTGCGGAACCTTCCGCTTCGCCGGATTGCGTGATCGGAAATCCCAAAACATCCGACGCCATTTGCGTCAGCATCGCCGAATCGACGAACCCGCCGCCGGACGCAATGATCGTTTTGACTTTCATTTTCTGGCGTTTGAAAATTTCGTAAATCGCCGCATACCGATAACACACCGATTCGAGCGTTGCCCGAACGAGCGATTCGCGGCTGACATTCAGGTTCAATCCTTCGATCATTCCGCGAGCGTGTTCGTGCCATCCTGTGCTGCGTTCCCCCGCCCAGAATGGCAAAATCGTCAGACCGTGCGCGTCGGGTTTGGTTGAATGACAGGCGGCGTCGACGCCTTTTTTGCCGCCTTCGATAGCCAGATGGCTCACCAGCCATTTTCGCAAATTACCACCGTCGCTCAACGCACCGCCCATTACAAATCGCCGTTTATCGGCACGGTAAACCCACAACTCGGGTGGAATCTCGACGGATTTCGCTTCCCACAAAACGCGTAACGCTCCCGACGTACCCATGACAATGCAAAGTTGATCCGCCTCAACGCAACCGGTTCCTATATTGGAACTGGCTCCGTCGCCCACTGCCGGCAGCCACGGAATGTGCGCCAATGCCGGCCAGCGTTTGGCAAAAGCCGCTTTCAAACCGCTCAACGGCATGTCCACATCGCCCAATTCGGATAATTTCGCCGGCGTGATCGGCAGCGCTTCAAAAATTTTTTCATCCCATTGCGCCGTATTCTGATTGAGCAAACCGGTGCCCGAGGCCATCGAAATGCCGCACACCGCTTTGCCAAAAAAAACATAATACAAATATTCACCGATGGACATCCACGTCCGGGTTTTTCTGAACGCTTCTTTCTGGTGTTGCGCAAACCATAAAATTTTTGCCGGCAGATAACTCGGATGCAATACACAACCGGTACGCGCGTGAATCTCTTCGGCATCCAGTTTCGAACGCAGCATATCGACGACGCTCCGCGGACGCGTGTCGGCCCAATTGATCACGGCCGTCGTCGGTTTACCGGCGGCATCGATACCCATCATGTTGTGCCAGAAAGTATCAAACCCGACGCCCTTAATGTCCTCGGCATGTTTACCCAAAGCTTTCATGACTTGGTCGATACATTCGGCCGTACTGTCTACAATTAATTTCGGATTGGCAAACACACCACCGTCGGGCGTTGTATTCATCATATATCCCACCTGAAAAACGGCGTTTTTCACGGGCCTCCCCAATGCATCGTACACCAACGCGCGCGTTGACGACGTACCGATATCGATGGCCAGTATCAGCGGACGTTCAGCCCGCTTGAGTTTGACGGGACGATGTTCAATTTTCATAATTGCCTCCGCAGAATTTATGTAAAGTAATTCGGTTGATTCAAAATCAGACTTCGGTTTTCGGAAGCGAGAAACTGAAAACCGATCCTTTGCCTTTTTCGCTGACCACCCATACACGGCCGCCGTGCAGTTCGACGATTTTTTTTACAATGGCCAAACCTAACCCGGTACTGGTTTCACCGGCCGTCGGACGCGCACTTAGTTTTCCAAATGTTGTAAAAATCCTGTCGAGATCTTCTTTGCTCAATCCTTGCCCTGTATCGCGAATGTGAGTAATCACTTCATACGGATGCGCCTCGCATGACACTCTTACTTCGCCGCCGGGATAAGTGTACTTAATGGCATTGCTGAGTAAATTATCCAGCACTTCCGTCATACGGTAACGATCGGCTTTGACTTTCGGTGATTCGCCGAACGTATCAAAATTGAGCCGTATATTTTTCTGCGTTGCCGCGCGAGCATGGAACGGTTTACGTTCATCAATAATAGGATACCACGATTCCGGGCGAATCGTAAAATGTATTTTGCCGGATTCGATGGCCGAAATGTCCAGTAATTGATTGATCAGATCCGTCATATGTTCACAATGTGCAAGGATGCGCTGCAGGTCTTTTTTTCCTTCCTCCGGTTCGAAAACGCCGCGGGTAATATCCTGAATCATGATTTCCATAAATCCGCGAATGCTGCTGAGCGGGTTGCGTAAGTCATGAGCCGCGATGCCTAAAAATTCATTCTTTTTCTCATTGAGCCGTTTCAATTCAGAAGTCAGTACGCGCAATTCTTCCAGTAATTTAGTTTTAATAAATGCGGATACAATATGTTCTTTTAAATTACTTAATAATCCTGCTTCCTGGTTTTCAAATGCCCGGGCGTCATGCATGTTATCAAATACAAAATACCCTTCCACTGCTTCGTCAATCCGTATTCTCATGATCATCATCGCTTTGGGCAATTGCAAATGGTGCAATTTTTGTTCCGCGCTACGTCCTTTAACATTACGTACAATATGAATGTCAGGAAAAATTTCTTCCGTGTTTTCGGTATACCGCGCCGTAGCTTCTTCGGGCGTCAATTCAATATCCCGCAGCGATTCCATCTCCCATCCCGTACTGGCTTTGAACCGAAAGGTCCGCGACGGCTGATCCAATACTAAAGCCGTTGCTTTCTCGACGCCGGTTATGATGCTGGCTTGCCGGAGAATTACATATAATAAGTCGACAAACTTCTGTTGGGAATTGATTTCGCGTACGATGACGTTGATTTTTTCCAATTCGTCTTTCTTCCGCTGCAATTCGCATGTACGCGTTTCGGCTAATTTTTCCAATTCGGCTTTTTGTTTCTGCAAAGCACGTACGCGCCAGTTGTAAATACTCCATGCGATCACAACTACGGTCGAAAGTATCAATAACCTGAACCACCATGTTTTCCAGAACGGCGGAAGAACAATCAGCCGCACGGATGTACCTTCTTCATTCCATAGTCCGTCGTTATTGCTGCCTTTGATCCTAAACGTGTAATTTCCGGGATCCAGATTAGTATAACTTGCATAGCGGCGTGTTCCCGAATAAATCCAGTCCGCATCAAATCCTTCCAGACGGTAAGCGTATAAATTTTTAGCGGAATTGCTGAAGTTCAGCGCGGCAAATGTAAATGCAATAAAGTTGTTTTCATAATCCAGTATAATTTCCTGCCTGACCGGATCGGTTAACGGAAAATGGTGATCGAATCGTTCTACGGCTGTGATGACAAGTGGCGGTAAATAAGGATTGTCGCGGATACTGTCGGGATGAAACACGTTGAATCCGTTGATCCCGCCAAAATACATCGTTCCTTTGTTATCGCGAAAATAGGCAAGACTGTTAAATTCGTTGCTCTGCAAACCGTCATTGACGTCGTAATTACGAAACGTTTCTTTGTCAGGATCAAATTTCGTGAGGCCGCGATTGCTGCTCATCCACAGAAAACCATGATCGTCCTGCAATATCCCATAGATTACGGCATTAGGCAATCCGTTTTCCTCTGAATAACGCTTGAACTTCCCGGTCGCGGGATCCATACGGTTTAACCCGCCGCCGCTCGTACCGATCCACAAAACACCGCGGCGTGTATCGGCATAAATCGAACGAATGCGATTGTTGGACAAACTTTGATAATTGCCCGCTTCGTTTTGAAAACGGATAAAACGCTGCGTTTGAGGATCAAAGCGGTTGAGTCCTCCTCCGTTGGTCCCGATCCACAACGTACCGTTGGCATCTTCACACAAAGCCATGACCCGATCGTCGCTGATGCTTCCGGAATCGTCGGGATTGAATTGAAACCGTATAAATTTTTTCGACCCCGGATCCCATCGGCTCAATCCTCCTCCGTAGGTACCGACCCAGATCATACCTTCGCGATCTTCCATAATGACTCGAATCATATCGCTGCTGAGCGTTGTCGGATCGCCCGGCGTGTTTTTGAATACGGAAAAATATTTTCGCGCGGCATCAAGTTTGTTCAACCCGCCGTTGGTTCCAATCCACAATTCGCCTCGTCGGTCTTCAAAAAATGCACGAATAGTATTATGACTGATAGTATTGCCGCTTCTGGAATCATAACGATAATTAAAAAATCGGCCGTTACGCGGATCATAACTGTCCATGCCGCCGGTTTCCGTACCGATCCATACGAGACCGCTCCGATCAACATAAACAGCACGAACGTTGTTGTCAGACAAGCTATTCGGGTTTTCAGGATCGCTTTGGAAATGAGCAAATTTCTGTTGAAACGGATCGTATTTATTGATGCCCCCGGCATTCGTACCGATCCAAATCGTTCCGGTCCTATCGGCAAGCAAGCTGATCACCGTGTTGTTGCTGAGACTTTGACTGCCGAGCGATTTGTAGCGGTAGTGAGCAAATGAATGGGTCCCTCTTTTAATTACATCTAAACCGGCATTCGTTCCGATCCAGAGATTGCCTTGCGGATCTTCGGCCAGGGCTGTGATCGCTGAATTCGTGAGGCTGTAAGGATCGTTCACATTGGGCATATACCGTTTGCATGAACCGGTATTCGCATCCATAAAATTAAGGCCGTTAACCGTACCGATCCAAAAATTGCCGTCACGTCCTTCGGTAATGGCTGTGACCGTATTATGGCTCAGTGAATAAGGATCGTCGACTCTGGAACGATAGGCTGTAAACTTTTCTCCATCAGTGATATGCAAACCGCCACCGACAGTGCCAAATAATATCCGTCCGCGACGGTCGACATATAATGCCGTCACAGCATTCAACGAAGCAAACGATGACGGAAAATGTTTCCACTCACCGGTATTCCGATCGAGGCGACTCAATCCTCCCTCCGAGCCGACCCAGATAAATCCTTTTTCGTCTTCCGCAATCGCGCGAATACTAAAGGCTTGCACTTTTCCGGATTCTTCGTTTCGGTAACGGTAATGGTGAAATGTATTGCGGGAAGGATCGTATTTCGAGAGCACACCCCGTTCGGTTCCAATCCAGATCATGCCATCCCGGCTCTCACACAAAGCATTAACCCAATTGTCATTGATGGAAAGTGAATCGGAATCGATTTTTTTATAAATCGTAAATGAATATCCGTCATACCGGTTCAATCCATCCTGCGTCCCAAACCACAAAAAACCGGAACGGTCTTGAAGAATGCAATTGATACTGCTCTGCGACAAACCCTGATTCAAACCGATGCGTTCGAATTCAATGGCGTGTTCTTGTGCAAACGTATAGCCACAAAGCCCGAAGAAGGCGGCGGCCGTCGCTATACAATGGTGAAAAGTTTTCACGTTCAAAAATCCCGATGCTTGAGAATGGGAATGTAGACGGTAAAATCGTACCCGTTGAATACGTTCAAGCCGTCTTGCGTCGCCAGCCATAGCAGGCCTTGCAAATCCTGGAGAATACTATTGATTGTAGTCTGAAATAATCCCTGGTCGATGGTCAGGCGTTCGAAAACGGGCGTTTGTGCATACAACGCTGTCTGAAGCCACACCCACAGGCATCCCCGAAGCATGGAGCGCATACCGACTCCCGTATGTGGAATTATCACCGAGTAGAACGATGTTTTAACGATGGCGATTCGGCCGGCAGGCACACAATAAACTCCGTACCCTTACCCTCTTCACTGACAAAATCAATGGTGCCTTCATGTTTCTCAATAATACCGTAGCTGATCGTAAGGCCAAGCCCCGACCCTTGGCCGACATCTTTGGTAGTAAAAAACGGATCGAAAATTTTTCCGCGGATAAGATCAGGAATACCCGATCCTGTATCCTTCATGCGAATTTCAACGCCACCCTGATCGAACGCCGTACCGGCCTGCAACGGAAGCCGTCGCGTCACGATGCGGATTTGTCCGCGTTTAGGAATCGACTGAATGGCATTCAGAAGCAGGTTCATAAATACCTGGTTCAGCGCGCCGGGATAACATAATATTTCCGGCACATCACCAAATTCTTTGATGATTTCAATGCGATCGCTGTATTGGCTGGTGAGAAGTGAGAGCGTGGTATTGATGCAGTCATGTGCGGAAACATGACGCAATTCATTATCGTCAATATTGGCAAAATTACGTAAATCCTTGATGATACGCTTAATTCGTTCAGTGCCGTTTTTACATGAATGAATCAGTTTCATCATATCTTCTTCGATGAAATGATAATCGTAATGATCCCGGATTTTGCGAAATTCGTCTAAGTTTAGTTTCGCATCTTCTTTTTCCGCATGATGGATAACTTGTTCGTACGATTCGATAATGCCGGTCAGGCGTTTCAGATAATCTTCAAAATAATTCAGATTACCGTCGACGAAAGCAAGCGGATTATTAATTTCATGCGCAATGCCTCCCGTCAATTGGCCGAGAGAAGCCATTTTTTCAGATTGGATCAAATGGCTCTGCGTTTCACGAAGATCTTTCAAGGCATTTTCGAGTTGATCTTTTTGCATCTTCAGTTCTTTGGTCCGGGCGATCACCTCCCTTTCCAATTCGTTACGATGAGCGATCACGGCACGGATGCGCATTTGAAATCCTACCAGTACGCCGCCGATCACAACGACCGCAGCCAGAATGCGGAACCACCACGTCGCCCAAAACGGCGGTTCGATATAGATTTTTACGGCAATGCCGTCCTCGTTCCAGATCAGATCATTATTCGAGCCTTTGATGCGCAAAACATAATCACCGCCGTCAAGATTCGTATAGCTGGCGTACCGCCGCGTTCCGGCATAAATCCAATCCTCGTCAAATCCTTCCAGTTTATACTGATAATGGTTTTTGTCGGGATAGCTGAAATCCAGCGCGGCAAATTCAAATGCGAAAAAATTATCCTCGTACGATAATTGGATATCGTCCACTTCGGCGATCGCGCGGTTAAATTTTTGCCGCTTATCAAATTTCAAAAATGCAGTCAAAACGATCGGCGGAACGTAATTATTGATCTGAATATCTTTGGGGTTAAATTGGTTTAAGCCGTTGATCCCGCCAAAATACAATTGCCCGTTTTTTCCACGATAATAAGCGCCTTGATTAAAAACATTATTCTGCAATCCGTCATTTTCATAATAATTCCTGAAAAGATTGCTCCGTTCCTGATAATGCGAATACGGATTGGAGGGCGGTGTAAATTGCGACAATCCATTATTCGTACTGAGCCACAAACGCCCTTGACCATCTTCCAAAATTCCGTAGACGACGTCATTGCTTAAACCGTCTTTTTCCGTATAACGGTAAAATTTTCCGGATTGACGGTCGAGACAATTCAGACCGCCCCCTTCCGTACCGATCCACAAATGGCCGTTACGGTCTTCGTACATACACCGCACAGAATTATGACTGATGCTGTAAGGATTCTCGGGATCGTTTTTATAAAACGTGATGGCAGGAGATTTCTCCGGGACGATCTGACCTAACCCTCCGGCAAAAGTGCCGACCCAAATCGTACCGCTTTTATCTTCGTATAAAGCATACACACGATCATCGGATATCGAATACGGAACGGAATTGTCCTGATTATAATGTGTAAACGTATTGTCTTTCCGGTTCCAGCAATCCAACCCTCCGCCAAACATACCGATCCAAAATAAGCCGTTATGATCTTCGATCAGCGCCTGAACGTTGTTAAAACTCAGTGAATTCGGATTATTCGGATCATGAAAATAATGCTGAAAGCGTTTACGCTGAGGATCGTATTCGGTCAGCCCGTTGCGTGTGCCAAACCATAAATGACGGGTATCATCCTCATAAATCGTATACACATATTCATTACTCAATCCATTGAGCGAGCCGCTTGGAAAAAGCGTCATGGTCTCTTTCTGGGGATCCCACACATTTACACCGCCGCCATCCGTCCCGATCCACAGCAGGCCGGTTTGATCCTCGTACACCGAGCGGATGCTATTATTGCTGATCGTATTACGGTTGTTGGCCTCATGAAAAAAGTGAGTAAATTTTTCGGACCGTCGATTGAGTTTGCTGATACCGCCTCCACGCGTGGCAATCCACAAATTACCGGAACGATCTTCGACAATGGAGCGAATATCGTCGTAACTCAAACTGCTTTGGTTCGCGGGATCATTGATAAAACGGCGGAATCGGTTTGTCGTCCTATCGAGCAGGTTCAGACCTCCGCCATTCGTACCAACCCAAATATTGCCGGCAATATCTTCATAAATACAATTGACAATATTGTGGCTGAGTGAAAACGGCTGCGATGGATCATTGAGATAACGTTTGCTGATACCGGTTTTAGGATCAAATGCATTGAGGCCGCTTTGGGTGCCCGCCCAAATAGTACCTTTGCGGTCGACATACAATGTCCGGACATTACTGTGGCTGAGACTGTTGGAATTTCCCGGCTCGTTGTGATAGGATTTAAATTTTCCAGTAGTGGGATCAAAACGGTTTAGTCCGTCCGTTGTCCCAACCCATAATACATAGACGCCGTTTTCCTGCGTTTCGGCTATTGACCAGACGCGATTATGGCTGATGCTTTCGGAATTTTTCGGGTCGTTAACATAATGACTAAACCGATTGTTCTGACGATCAAATTTTGTCAGCCCGCCTTCCGCCGATCCTATCCACAATTGACCGGCATGATCTTCAAAAATGGTCTGGATATGGTTGTCGCTCAGGCTATTCGGATTAGCCGGATCGTGAAGGTAGTATGTAAATTTTTCAGAATAGGGATCAAATCTATTCAGACCTCCGCCCCATGTCGCCAGCCAAAGCATGCCTTGTTTATCTTCGTACAACTGGCTGATATCGTTATCCGACAATGTGTTTTTATCAAGAGGATTGTTTTCGTAAACAGTGAAGGAATAGCCGTCAAATTTATTGAGGCCTCGCTGCGTGCCAAACCATAAAAATCCTTTTTGGTCCTGCACAATGGTATAAACCATACTGTGCGAAAGACCGTGTTCTACGGAAATGCGTTCGAATCGAAACTTATTTTGTTGTGCGATCAGAATGGCCGACGGCAACCATGCAATTATTGCAAACAGCATAAAAGCCGCCCCAGCCATACGATGTATTTTGTTTTCCATAAATTTGGGTCAACATTACGGAATATCCGGCATAACCGGTAAGCGTGTGTGTGTGGTCGGGGGTAATTTATAAATAGGCGGGCGAATTTGCAATGAAAGAATTTATATCTAACAATATAGAAAAATATAGAGGTGTGTAACCCTCGGTTTATACACACCTCTATAAATTTTATTCATTTTTGCATCGTTGTTCGCTATTAAGGTTCCATTATCGGGCCAAACTCAAAGTCAACATACATGATAGCCGACCCTTCGGATGTGCCACTCGAAACGACTGCTTTCAGCCAAATATTCGATTCTGACGACGAATAACTTTTCGAATAACAAATGGGTTTTCCAAAATCACTCCCGTCGTAGGACTTGTACCATACGTAAGATGCTTCACCATCAATCTGAGAATTCAGCTCTGCCGTCCAAGTGCCTTTTGTCTTTTTTACAAGAACATCCGGCCCATCGATTCTAACAGCCATGCTGTCGGTAAATTCAGAAGATGTGGAACTCTGACATCCGATCGAAACAAAAATCAAAAATACAAAACAAAAAAAACTACCAACTCTTAATCTGATCTTCATAATGCTTTCTCTTAAATTAATTTTAAAATGAAACCGTTTGTTTAGTTCATGCGCACAAACTGTTGCACAACCTAATATCAGGCTTAAGAGATTGCAATTGGTCTAAGGGGTGAATTTTGAATCGCTATACAGAATTAATGCGGAAAAAATGCCTGTACAGGTAAGAAATGAAAAGGTAAATTTGAGTAGAAATTAGGAAGGAAAATGAAAGTAAGGGTCAATCAAACAATGGCTTTTTTTAAAGTATCTTCGAAATCAATAATCTCTTTCAGATTATTTAAAAACCAGGGATCAATGTAGGTGAGTTTATAAATGTCGTCGACCGTCATACCGAGCTTCATAGCATCCCGGATGGCAAACACTCGCGCAGAATTAGGAACACGCAATTTTTTAATAACTTCTTGCCAGTACATTTCTTTAGCCGATTCATCCATTGTAGCGATGTCCATCGCGTCTTTGCCATCCGTTCCGAGTCCATGACGGCCATTCTCGAGCGATCGCAACGCTTTCTGGAAGGATTCTTTAAAATTGCGGCCGATGGCCATCGCCTCGCCGACGGATTTCATCTGGACATTCAACGTTGCGTCGGCGCCGGGAAATTTTTCAAAATCCCAGCGTGGAATTTTCGTGACAACATAATCGATGGTCGGTTCGAAAGAAGCCGGAGTCTTTTTAGTAATATCATTAGGGATTTCATCGAGTGAATAACCGACGGCAAGTTTCGCCGCGATTTTGGCGATAGGAAATCCCGTCGCTTTTGACGCCAGCGCCGAACTGCGCGAGACGCGCGGATTCATCTCGATGACGATCATTTTGCCGGTATTGGGATCGATGGCAAACTGGATATTCGATCCGCCGGTTTCGACGCCGATCGTACGAATGATCTTGATCGCCGCATCGCGCATTTTCTGATATTCTTTATCCGTGAGTGTTTGCGCCGGTGCGACGGTAATTGAATCACCCGTATGCACGCCCATCGGATCGAAATTTTCAATCGAACAAATAATGACTACGTTATCTTTAGTGTCGCGCATAACTTCGAGTTCGTACTCTTTCCAACCGATCACCGATTCTTCGACGAGCACTTCACTGATCGGGCTGGCGACCAATGCTTTCAAGATCAAATCGTTGTATTCATCGACATTATAAGCAATCGCGCCGCCCGTCCCGCCGAGTGTAAACGACGGCCGCAAAATGATCGGATAGTCCAGCATCTCTTCCGCTTCCATCGCTTCTTTCATGTCTTTGACGAACATGCCTCTCGGCACGTTGAGTCCGATATTTTCCATCGCCGCTTTAAAAAGCTCGCGGTCTTCGGCGGTCTGGATCGATTCGAATTTTGCCCCGATCATTTCCACGCCGTATTTATCGAGAATGCCTTGTTTGACCAATTCCACCGCCGTATTGAGCGCCGTCTGTCCGCCCATCGTCGGCAAAAGTACATCCGGACGTTCGCGTTCGATGATCTTTTCGACCATCGCCGGCGTGATCGGTTCGATGTACACGCGATCGGCCGTTTCCGGATCCGTCATGATTGTCGCCGGATTACTATTGATCAGAATGACGCGGTAGCCTTCCTCTTTCAAAGCGCGGCAAGCCTGAGTCCCGGAATAATCGAATTCACACGACTGGCCGATGACGATCGGACCCGAGCCGATGATCAGGATGGATTGGATGTCGGTACGTTTGGGCATGTTTCAATGAACAATGATTAATGAATAATGAACAATAGAATTCATTTCTTGATTCGGGTTGTTTTTAAAATTGAAAACAGGATTTTGCATATTTCGTTACAATCGGACATGATAGAATCAAATGATTCTTTATTTAGATAGCCGGTTTCATGTAACAAGCGGAGCCAATAATGGGTTTCTTTTGCTTCTTTGTAAGCAATTGAAATTCGATTTGAAAAATCAGCTTTGGAAATTCCTCCATCCGCTTCTTCAATATTAGCGCCAATGGAAGTTCCACTTCTTAATACCTGTTTTGAGAGAACAAATTCTTTTTTCTTTGTAGACAGAAATTTATATAAATTGACAATCCTTACCGAAAACGCGAATGATTTATTCTTTATTACATTCTCCCTCTGCATTATTATTTATCCCAATACACTTCGCATTATACACTTCGCATTTTATTATTCATTATTCATTATTCATTATTCATTATTCATTATTCATTATTCATTATTCATTATTCATTATTCATTATTCATTATTCATTATTCATTATTCATTATTCATTATTCATTATTCATTATTC
>JAIBAF010000082.1 GCA_019695335.1 bacterium | reverse complement strand
TGCGTACCAGAAACTCTTGCACGAATGCCAATTTACGAGAACGTGGGGCGACTGTTACGGTCATATGATGGTGGCAACCGGACGGGCGGAAATTATGATGGATCCGAAAATGAATTTATGGGATGTCGCTGCGATTAAACCGATTATCGAAGAAGCCGGCGGAAATTTTTTTAATTGGAACGGACGAAAGGCATTGCATATCGATGATGCAATAGCTTGCAATAGTAAATTGGAAGCTGAAATTTTAGAATTATTAAAATGATGCTATCCTTCTGTGGAATGATAAGTTTTGTTTTCAAATGAAGAGTTTTCTATGCGTGATTATAAAAACAAACAAATCACTGTATTCTGGGAATCTAAATTGTGCATTCATTCAGGTAATTGTGTCCGTGGCCTTCCGTCAGTATTTGATCTGAAAAAACATCCATGGATCAACGTGGATGCTGAAAACGCCGACACGATCGCACAGGCGATTGACCGTTGTCCGTCCGGCGCTCTGTCGTATAAACGTTCTGAAAATTTATAATCATTTATGTGAATTCTATTCAGAATAAGGACTTTATTTTATCGGAGATTTTATGGCTTTTGATATTCAGGAAATTCTTGAAACCGTTCGTATGACTGAGGTCGAACATTTTGATATTCGAACGACGACCATGGGCATCAGCTTGCGCGATTGTTCGACCGGTGATGCACGTACAACAATTGAAAAAATTTACAACAAAATCTGCCGAACCGCCGAAAAACATGTGGCAACGGCCAAAGATGTTGAAATGAAATACGGAATTTCAATCGCCAACAAAAGAATTTCAATCACGCCCGTATCGATTCCGTGCGATTTTTTTACTCCGTCGGAATTTGTCCAACTCGCACGCCGTTTGGATGACGCGGCGGCGACGGTCGGTGTAGATTTTCTGGCGGGTTATTCCGCGCTGGTGCAAAAAGGTTTTACCAACGGTGACAAAGCGCTGATTGAATCGATTCCCGAAGCGATCGGCACGACGCAGCGCGTATGTTCGTCTATCAACGTAGGATCGACCAAAGCCGGCATCAACATGGATGCGATTATTGCTGTCTCGAAAGTTATTAAAGATCTTGCCGAAAAGACAGCTTCGGAAGGCGCGATCGGCTGCGCCAAATTTGTAGTGTTTTGTAATGCCGTAGAAGACAATCCATTTGTCGCCGGTGCTTTTCACGGCGTGACGGAACCGGAAACGGTGATCAATGTCGGCATCAGCGGACCGGGCGTGGTTTTGCATGCGATCAAAGAAGCTCCGAATGCGGATCTCGGCGAGTTGTCAGAAATCATTAAGCGTATGACGTTTAAAATCACGCGAGCCGGCGAGTTGATCGGTCGCGAAGTAGCGAGACAACAGAATGTCGAATTCGGTATTGTCGATCTTTCACTTGCACCTACACCGGCGCCGGGTGACAGCATTGCCGACATTCTGGTTGCAATGGGATTGGAGGACGTGGGCGCTTGCGGTACAACCGCCGCGCTAGCCATGCTGAACGATGCGGTAAAAAAAGGCGGACTCATGGCGTCATCGTATGTCGGTGGATTGAGCGGTGCATTTATTCCCGTGAGCGAAGATCAAGGAATGATCAGCGCGGTTGAGAAAGGGCATCTGAGCTTGGAGAAATTAGAAGCGATGACGTGCGTCTGTTCCGTCGGCCTCGACATGGTGGCCGTTCCGGGTGATACGCCGTGGGAAAATATTGCCGGTCTGATTGCCGATGAATCGGCCATCGGTATGATCAATAATAAGACAACGGCCGTTCGTATCATTCCGGTTCCTGGAAAAAAAATCGGAGAATCCGTGGACTATGGCGGTCTTTTGGGAAAAGCGCCGATCATGCCGATTCGAAACTTATCGTCGATGAAATTTATAACCCGCGGTGGCCGCATTCCTGCGCCGACGCAAGGTTTGACGAACTAACCGAACACACCTATCTTCGAAGAATTTGAAGTTCAATATAGTGGTGAAAGGAATTGCCATGAAAACAAATCGGCGTAACTTCCTCAAACATTCAGTAATTGCCGGAACGGGTTTGGTATTGCCAAAAATAGCCATTGCAGAAAATATTTTTGACGATCAAAAATCATTTAAACCGATTGCGATCTCCAGTGCGAACGGTCTCAAAGCAACAGCCAAGGCGATGGAATTGATCCAGCAAGGTGCGGATGCACTCGACGCGGTTGTGGCCGGAGTGAATATCGTCGAAGACGATCCGGATGATATGAGCGTCGGGTACGGGGGCTTGCCAAACGAGGAAGGCGTAGTCGAACTGGATTCATGTGTGATGCACGGACCGTCTTGCCGCGGCGCCGGTGTGGCGTCGCTGCGTAATATAAAAAATCCGTCCAAAGTCGCGAAGACGATCATGGAACGTACCGATCATGTTTTGATCGTAGGAGAAGGGGCTCTGAAATTTGCTAAAGCGCATGGATTCAAAGAAGAAGATTTGCTCACGGATCGTGCAAGGGAAGTGTGGTTAAAATGGAAAGAAAACCTGAGCCCGGAAGATGATTGGCTGCCGCCGCACACGATCGACGATAAAGGCATCGGCCAGACGTTGCAAAATTTTTTCAGATTAACCGGTACGATCAATTGTAATGCCTTGGATAGTTTCGGCAATCTTTCCGGTGTGACGACGACCAGCGGGCTTGCTTTTAAAATTCCCGGGCGTGTCGGTGATTCGCCGATTCTTGGAGCCGGATTGTATGTGGACAATCTCGTCGGTGCAGCTGGTTCGACCGGACGCGGCGAAGCAAACTTGCTCAATTGCAGCAGCGTGATGATTGTCGAATACATGCGTCAGGACAAATCGCCGGAAGAAGCTTGTCTCATGGCGTGCCAGCGTATTGCCGATCATACAAAAGAAGCGCGCTTGCTCGATGATGATAAAAAACCAAAATTTGATGTTAAATTTTATGCGATCAATAAAAAAGGCGAATACGGCAGCGCGTCAATTTGGAGCGGCGCGCAGTTCGCGCTCAATACCGGAGAAAAAGAAAGCGTCCTGAAAAACAGCGCCTACTTATTCAAGAGGAAATCCTGATGACGGCGAAAAATTTTGTCTGGATAGCTAGGATTGTTATTGCTTCAACATTTATTTTTTCCGCCGTAGCCAAGTTACTTTCTCCTGGATTATTTGAGATTACGTTGATTGATCAAGGTGTTTTTTCAGACCGCACGGCCGCAGCGTGGACAGCACGGTTTCTCATTGCAGTCGAATTGACGGTTGGTTTACTCTATCTTCAAAAACATTATCTCAAAACGGCAGTCTCTTTGCTAACCGGCCTGATGTTATCGGGTTTTACCGTACATTTGTTATACCTGGCGATCAAAGGCGATCAGCAAGATTGCGGTTGTTTTGGCAAATTGCTGGCGATGTCGCCAGTCGAGTCGATAATCAAAAATATTGTTTTGCTGGCGTTGGTTTATTTTGTTTTTCGCAACACCGAAGTCGTTAAAAATTCTTGGAAAATTCCGTTAGCCGTTTTACTGATTTCGGCGGTGTGTGTCTGGACATGGGCGCCGATAAAAGTTTTGAACGATTTTACTTTCAAACAATATACGAATTTCGAGGAACGCGGCCGTGTAGATCTGGCGGAGGGCGAAAACCTGATGTGTATTTTTAATCTGGATTGCGAGCATTGTCAGGCTGCCGCGCGGGAACTGACGGAAGCACGCAAAACTGCCAAAATTCCTGAAACCTATATTTTATTTTTCAGCGAAGAAGGTATTTCCGTCGATTCGTTTTTTACTATCGCCGGTGCACGCTATCCGTATCATATGGTCAGCGCGGAAGAATTTTTCAGTTTGATCGGTAATACTCCGCCGCGAATTTATTGGCTGAAAGAAGGACGAATTGAGAAATACTGGGATGCCGGTTTTACCTTCCATTTGAGGGAAACTTTCAAATAGAACTCATCGCCGCAGAGCCCAAAATGTAAAAATGTATCTTGGCAATGTGTCGAATCTGTATCAGTTTTGAAACTAGTTATAACGGATAAGTTTCATCGATGTGATTTGTCTAAATCAATTTCATGTGTATTATCTACGCAGCCTCTGTATTCAATTATTAATCTGAGGGAGTTCTTACATGCTTGCACAAGTTTTATCGGCCACCACGTTTGGAATCGATGCCTATATCGTCAAAGTCGAAGCGCATTTGGAGGGAGCCGCGCCTGCATTCATTACCGTCGGTTTGCCGGATGGCGCGGTGAAAGAAAGCCGCGAGCGCGTAAATGCCGCAATCAAAAATTCCGGTCTGCAATTTCCAATCAAACGGATTACGATCAATCTCGCACCGGCCGACATTCGTAAAGAAGGTTCTGCTTTTGATCTGCCGATTGCGATCAGTATTCTTGCGGCGAACGGACAAATTCAATCTGATAAACTCGATCAATTCTTGATCCTGGGCGAGCTTGCATTGGATGGGAGCCTTCGGCCTATTACCGGCGCGTTGTCCATTGCGGTTAAAGCGAAATCCGAAAATTTGCGCGGAATTATTTTACCGGCCGAAAATGCCGGCGAAGCTGCCATGACGGAAGGATTGGAAGTATTTCCGGTAAATAATTTGTACGACACGGTCGCATTACTCAATGGAGAAAAATCAGTGCCGCCCCATCGTGTCGATATTAATTCGATTTTTAATTCGACTAATCATTATCATGTTGACTTTCAAGATGTAAAAGGACAGGAGCATGCCAAACGCGCGTTGGAAATCGCAGCGGCGGGGGGACATAACATCATTATGATCGGGCCTCCGGGCAGCGGCAAAACCATGCTGGCCAAACGCCTGCCCACGATTCTTCCTGATCTGACACTTGATGAAGCTCTAGAAACTACAAAAATTCATTCTGTGGCCGGGATGTTACCGGGTAATGAACCTTTGATCACGACACGGCCTTTTCGTTCACCGCACCACACTATCTCGGATGCCGGATTGATAGGCGGCGGACATATTCCGAAGCCCGGTGAAGTGAGTTTAGCGCATCATGGCGTTTTATTTCTCGATGAATTACCGGAATTCAAAAAAAATGTACTCGAAGTCATGCGGCAACCTCTGGAAGACAGCAAAGTTACGATCAGCCGTGCCGAAATGTCGTTGACTTATCCTGCTAATTTTATGCTATCCTGTGCGATGAATCCTTGTCCGTGCGGTTATTACGGCGATCCGAATAATCAATGCTCATGCACGCAACAAACCATTCAGCGCTATATGTCGAAAGTTTCAGGACCGTTGTTGGATCGTATTGATATTCATATCGAATGTCCGGCCATCAAATACAAAGAACTTTCCGGCGATACGACCGGCGAACATTCATCGGCGATTCGTGACCGTGTACGGAAAGCCCGAAAAATTCAAATTGAGAGATTTAGAAAATTTAAAATTAACGGCAGGAAATTATATTGTAATGCTGACATGGAATCGCAGGAAATAAGGCAGTTTTGCAAGATTGATGATCGAGGAGCCGAACTGATGAAGATGGCCATTACGAAACTTGGTTTATCGGCGCGCGCTTACGATCGCATTCTTAAAGTAGCACGTACCATTGCCGATTGCGCCGACAGCGAATCCATTCACCCTGAGCATATCAGCGAAGCGATTCAATACCGCAGTTTAGACCGGACGTATAAATTTTGAAACATATGTTTTTAGATTAGCTGTTTTCTAATAAATATTTGAGCTGTTTCAAGTCTTTTTGATTCGCTTTTTTTACGGCGAACGCCATAAACGGTCGAAACAGTCGTGAAAAACCAGCCGGATTTCCTCTGTTTCGTAAAATCATGCGCGTAGTTTGAGAATCGAGACTTTCCCATGTATAGGTGGTTTCCATTGGAAAAGGACCGTCAGCTGTTCGCATACTTAATTTTTGTTCAGGAATAAATTCAACCACTTCGTAAGTGTATTTTAATTTTTTTCCAAGGAAGTGGGCTTCAAACAGAAACTGCGATCCGACGGCAAGCGGCCGGGAAGTTTTCCATTGCGCAAAATGGATATTGGCATACCATTCGGGCGCAAAATCGGGATTGGACGCCCATTCTGCAGTTTTTTGCCGGGGCGCCGATATTATGATTTCAGTTGTAACGTCAAGAGCGTTCATAGGAGTTTAGGAATTTTTTTGGGTCCGAATTGCGCCAATCAAAAATATAACTACGGAACCTAACATACCGAGAACACCGATCATGCCAAAAGGCGGAAAATCAGATGCTGCTCCGGCAGCACCTTTAGCCGCCAAACCAATCGGCAATACTAAAGCAAGTGCGGCTAGGATGGAACCGGTCTTTTTCAATCCGTTTGATAAATTAAGCTTGTCTACCCAAAGTGCAATGATCAGATTGTAAAGACTTAAAGGCATGCCGTGTGAATGCCCTTCTCGCAAATAAAATCTGACCAACGATAGGACATGATTGCCGTCCTTAACTGAGTATTGATCAAACGTAAATCCCAGTGAGATGCCTCCTAAGACAGCCAATGTCAAGCCTGTAAAACCTACAACCACATTCAATTTGCCGTAGTTCATATTATCCTCCGATAATAAATGATACGTGGATATCTGTTTTATTAAGAACGAATCAATCTTGAAAAATAGGACAGAAAAATTTAATAAAAATATTTAGTAAAAATTACAAGCTACAATAAAATAAAAAACCCCTCTTACTTCATTCTTGAATAAATGACTGAGGGGTAATTGAAAATTTAAATCTTCTGACTCAGAATTAGTCGGCGTTACATTCTCATTGCAAAAGCGCCGTTGACATTGACCACTTCATCAAGTAAAACCGTATAAGCGCTGATCGTTAGCGGCAGTTCCGCTAAATTCAAAACTGTAGCAAGGCAACGTAGTACGTTAGGTATCGAGGCTTGCACTGCCGGTGACAGCTTTACACGCATAGGTTGAAACGTCGAAATAGAAATAGTAATGACGGTCATGTCGGGTAATTTTTGCACCAGCGATAAGGATTCAATTAAATCGCGAAGCCCGATTTCATGAGCGCTCAATACTTTTGGAAAATCCGAAGCAAATTTCGGACGAATGATGTTGACTTTGCCAGGTTCCTGACCGTCTAATGCCGCATCGATTAAAATGATCCGATCATACGATTGCAGCATTTCCAATAAATGAAACCCTCCCGTTCCACCGTCTACAACGTCGATATGATTTGGCAATTGTTCAGCATTGATCCGGCGCACGACATGAATACCGACGCCTTCGTCAGCCAATAAAACATTTCCAACTCCTAAAATGAGCGTGCGATTTACTTCGGATTTTCTCATTAATTTTTCCCCTTCTCTTTTTCAATAAATTTCCACCCGCCGACCATAGAGGATAAAACACCGCGGCCTTCCACATAGTCGTGGTAAAAAACCAGATAAACATGAATAAATGAAAAAATAATAAAAAACCACATCGCCATATGATGCCATTGGCGTACGGCGAAATCACCGCCCATCATCGGAACGATCCATGCAAAAAGCCGAGGCAGCCAGGAGTCACTCATAGCGGCATACATGCCAAATCCGGTCATGCATTGGAACAAAAAGGCGATGAATGTCAGAAAATAAGTCAGGCTTGCCAAGGCATTGTGCCCGATCGATTCCAGCGGTTGTGCTTTTGCCTGGAGAATATCGACTTTTAATACGTCGATAATTTCCCGCCATTGAGATTTGTGGAAGACCAGAAAATTATTCCACCGAGCGTAAGAATTTCCGACAAATCCCCAGTAAATTCGTCCAACGAAATTAAAAAAGAAAACAAAAGCCGTTACGAAATGAATAAACCGAACCGTGCCGAACCAATATCCGAACGATGCTTCGGAGCCGCTCTGCAAGGCAAGCGGCGAGCCGATAAAATAACCGGTGATGCACAATACGGTCACGCACACGGCGTTAACCCAGTGATACACGCGAACCGGCAACTGCCACACATAGTGCCGGCGGATACTAACGGTTTCCATAGCACCACCTCCTAAAATGTTTGCAGTTGATGAACGTACGTTCCTTTTTCGTCATACACGTGTACGGCACAGGCGAGACACGGATCAAACGAATGGATGGTACGTAAAATTTCCAGCGGCTGTTCCGGATCTTTGACCGGCGTATCGATCAACGATGCTTCGTACGCCGAACGTTGCCCTTGCGGATCGCGCGGCGATGCGTTCCACGTACTGGGAACGACCAGTTGGTAATTGTCGATTTTCTGATCTTTGATGACAATCCAATGAGCGAGCGCGCCGCGAGGTGCTTCAGTCAATCCAACGCCTTTGGCATCTTTCGGCCATGTCGCCGGTTCCCATTTTTCCATGTTAGCGGTACGCGTATCGCCGTTGCGGATATTCGTCAGCAATTGATCGTAAAACTCCTTGGCCCACATGGCGATGAGTTTTGTTTCCAATCCTCTGGCCGCTGTCCGTCCTAACGTCGAGAACAAAGCTCCCACTGGCACGTTGAGGGCTGCCAAAGCGCCGTTGACTACTTCTTTTACTTCTTCCCGACCGGAAGCGTAGGCGACTAGCAAACGTGATAACGGTCCGACTTCCATCGGCATACCTTTCCATCGGGGAGTTTTGAGCCAGCTGTATTTCTGATCGACATTGAGATAATCGTACGGCGGTTTGGGGCCGGTGTAATTAAGATTGGTTTCGCCCGCCCACGGATGTTTTCCTTTTTCATCGCCGTCGGAATAAGTATACCATGAATGCGAAATAAATTCCTGAATCTGTTCCGCATCGCTTCCGTCAATCGGATGAACGGTACTCAAATCCCGATTAAGAATAATGCCTCTTGGAAATTTGAATTGGGCAACGTCGGCATACCCGTTAACCGGTAGATCCCCATAAGCCATGTAATTAGAAAGCCCGCCGCCAATGCCGCCCCAGTCTTTGTAAAATCCGGCAACGGCGACAAGATCCGGCAAGTACACTTTTTCTACGAATTCCTTTGCTTCTTCGAATAAGCGTCCAACCATAGCCAGACGTTCGGCATTGATGGAATTGGATTCTTCAACATTAATCGCACAAGGAACGCCTCCTACTAAATAATTAGGATGAGGATTTTTACCGCCGAAAATAGTATGGACTTTGACAATCTCTTTCTGCCATTCAAGCGCTTCGAGGTAATGCGCGACGCCAATCAGATTGACTTCATTGGGTAATTTATACGCCGCGTGTCCCCAATAGCCGTTCGCAAAAATACCAAGTTGCCCGCTGTCGACAAAAGTTTTCAGGCGTTTTTGTAAATCGGAAAAATATCCGGGAGAACTGTTAGGCCAATTTGAAATGCTTTGAGCTATTTCCGATGTTTTTTTCGGATCGGCCTTTAGAGCGCTCACGACGTCAACCCAGTCGAGTGCATGCAAGTGATAAAAATGAACGACATGGTCCTGCAAATACTGGGCACAGAACATCAAATTGCGAATCAGTTCGGCATTAGGAGGAACTTTTATTTTTAATGCATCTTCTACGGATCGCACAGAGGCCAGCGCGTGAACTGTCGTACAAACGCCGCATGCCCGTTCTGTAAAAGCCCACGCGTCACGCGGATCGCGGCCTTTTAATATCAGTTCAAATCCGCGCACCATCGTGCCGGAACTATACGCGTCAACGATTTTTCCGTCTTTGATTTCGACTTCAATCCGGAGATGTCCTTCGATGCGCGTGATCGGATCGACTACAATTCGGTTAGCCATTAGGCACCTCCCTTCTTATCCTGTTCATTTTGATCTTTTTTGATTTCGTGCCGTTTCCGAATATTCGTTGAAATGGCATGCGCGGCCATACCGGCCAAAGTTGCCGCACCGACCGCAACGCCGATTTTGTCCGCCGTGGTTTCGATACCGAATCCCGGGAAGGAAGCCAGATGTTGATAAAACGGCCCGTTATCCCAGAAATTAGCTTCGCTGCAACCGATACATCCATGGCCGGATTGGATCGGGTAACTGACGCCATTATTCCACCGCATAACACCGCAGGCATTGTAGGTGACGGGTCCGCGGCATCCGACTTTGTAGAGGCAATAACCGCGTTTGGCATTTTCATCGTCAAATGATTCAACGAACAATCCGGCGTCATAATTCGGTCTGCGGTAACACGTATCATGAACGCGTCGGGAATAAAATGCTTTTGGTCTACCTAATCCGTCGAGCTGAGGAATCCGATCGAAAGCAAGCAAATGAACAATCGTTCCTGCCATCACTTCACCGATGGGAGGGCAACCCGGAACATTGATGATCGGTTTACCAGTGACGATTTTATGAATCGGTGTTGCGCCGGTCGGATTGGGTTTCGCACCCTGGATGCAGCCATTGGATGCGCAACTGCCCCATGCAACAATCGCTTTGGCGCCTTCGGCCGCTTCTTTGACGATGTCCAGCGCCGTTCTTCCGGCAATACAGCAATACACGCCGTCCGCTTCCGTCGGTATCGATCCTTCGCACAACATCAGGTATTCACCCTTATATTTTTTCATCGTGGCGTGCAAAGCTTCTTCCGCTTGCTTGCCAGCCGCAGCCTGCAATGTTTCGGTGTAATCGAGGGAAATTTTATCGAGCAGAATGTCAGCGACAATCGGATGAGAAGAACGGATGAATGACTCGCTGCAACAGGTGCATTCCTGAAAGTGGAACCATACAACAGGTACGCGCGGTTTTGTTTCTAACGCGTGCACAACCCGTGCAAGCCCGGTGGCTTCGACACCGATCAATGCACCCATCCAGGAACAAAATTGCAGAAAATCCCGTCGCGAATAACCGCGATTTTGCATTTGCTCATAAACGGTGAGCATTTTTTCTTCCATAATTCCTCCTGTAGAGTGTTAGACTTGGACAATTTATTCCGGTGATGTAACCGGTTGGTGATTTCTATGAATTGAATAAGTTGCTTTGATTAACACTTTGTCACCCAGATGGGCATCGTCCGATAATGTTTCAAGCGGAACTTCAATCATGCATGATTCAATCCGGATTTTGGCCCGGCGGCGATTAGGATCGTCAACGAATTCTACGATTTGTCCTTGATGTACTACAGATTCCATGTGACACTTTTCGTCTAAACTTAATAGACAAAAAACCAAACAAGTTCCATGCCCGTTCAAAAAGAGTTATAAATAATGAAATTGAATTGTTATTTAAGACTGGGGTAGCGGTTATCCGCAGTGTAGTAACGAATTTCCGCAGGTACATTTGGCAGATCAGGAACAATTAAAAAAAATGGCAAACACAGGTATCCATTGGGAATGAATGCTTGTCGTTTGCCAAATTTAGCAGTTAAATGAAAAAAACTATTTAACCGTTTCGACTTTAGTCAAAGTGATTTCTATTTTTTTAAAGCTTTTAAATAATGATTTTTCATTGATATAAAAGGCACGGTTGACACCTGAGTAATCTGTAGGGAAATCAGCATCCATACCGGCCGGGCGGGGGTCATATTTGTCACCGAATTCCTGTCTTTCATTTTCATACAAGGGACCCTGATCGTCGTAGATGACTGCATTATAGTAGACAAAACGAATTTTATTTTTAGATTCATTCTTAAATTCCATGGCAATAGCAAACATCTCATTTCCGGATAACTGATCGATCATAAGATATGGTTTTGATAAGCGGCATGAAAGGCCGGGATAATCAGCAAATGTTTGCCACGGTGATTCAAAAACCGGCTTATCATTCATGGCGTCAGCCGATGCCTTGTGAACTTCGGTGATTTTGAAATCCAGCTTGCCATACGATTGTTGCATTGATTTATCTTTTGAAACAAAGAAGACATCCGTTCCTTTATAACCGGGTTTGAGAACGTCCCCATCTTTGGGTGAAAGAGTCATGGGGCTGGTACTGCAGGTATATTCTGAAAGAATTTGACCTTTTTTGTCATATAACTTCACTAGAAAATCAATTGCGGTAATATTGGTTTCCGAGCGATTGGTAAATTCTAATGCAACGGTAAAATTAGGTTGGCCGGTGTGTTGCATGTCCCAATCCTGATATCTTAAATAAGGCTTTGAAGTTCTGAATACTAATCCGGGATGGTCGGCAAATTTAATTTCTTCTTTGTCAAAAATGGCTGAATCAGGCAACTTCTGTTGCGCTTGAATGCTTGTAAAAGCTAAAAAAAGAAAAAATGTCAAATAGAGATATTGATTTTTCATAACCCCTCCGTTTTGTGGTTTAAAAAAATAAAATAAAAAATTTTTAATGACAATCAATTTTTTGCGAGACAAATGGGTAAAGTATCGGCATTGAACTCAACGCGGTTGAGCGGCATAACACCGTCGAACGCATAAAGATAAAGTGTGTCACCGGATATTCTGAAACCGGCGTGAACATCGAATTCCGTAGCTGTAAGAAATAATGAATCGCCTTCAATAAGATAATTAATAATATTATGTTCAAAACATAATGGTTCGCCAGAAAATGACTCGTAATAATTGAGCACAGAGTTGGTGCTAAAATCAAAATAATCCGTTTCAGAACTTAGCCATTTAGTACCTTCCAATGGATTTTTATTATTTTCATCACACGCAAAAACTTGCCAATACTTTCAACACAATAATACTGATTCGGATTTTCATAAGCCGTCTCCCTTTCAAAGTTGTAAAAGGTGTTGAATTAAAAATGGAGTGATGATAAAAACAAGCAAGGTCAGTACCATTTAAGGCTGACTGGAAATATGGAATTTATTGCTCAGAAAAAAGTAGAATTTAACGTGATTCCGCTTGTAAGTTGCGGAATTCCGCAAGTTCACTCGATGCCATATTTTTTTAATTTATCACGAAACGTCGATAAACTAAGCCCGAGCTGTTTAGCGGCTGTTGTTCTGTTACCGTTGGTCTGTTGCAGAGCTTGTTGTAATAAATTCATTTCGAGGCAAACGGTGATCTGCTCAAACGACATATTTTTTTCGATAAGGCATCGTTGGCAAGCATGGATGACTGACGCGATGGGATGATCATTGCTGATCTCAAGCGGCAGGTTGTTGACTGTGACGGACGTATGCCCGTTTAGCGCTATACGTTGGACGACGTTACGCAATTCGCGAATATTGCCCGGCCACCGATAACGTGATAATGCTATCAAAGCATCCGCTTCAATCGGGATTTCTTTTTCCGGCGAATATTTTTTTAAGAAATGTGAAATCAATAAAGGTAAATCGTCCGTGCGATCGCGAAGCGGAGGCACAAGTACCGGAACGACATTAAGCCTGTAAAAAAGATCGGCGCGGAAAAGATTTTTTTCAACCAACGTCTTTAAATCGACTTTTGATGCGCTGACGATTCGCACATCGACCGAAATACTTTTATGACCGCCAATGCGCATAATTTCGCGCGATTCAAGTACGCGCAGTAATTTACTTTGGAGGTGAAATGGAAAATCGTCAATATCGTCAAGAAACAACGTGCCGGTATGCGCCAATTCAAATAATCCGCGGCGTTCGGAATTAGCGCTCGTGTAAGCGCCGCGCTCGTGCCCAAAGAGTTCACTCTCCAGCAGGTCCTGAGGCAATGCCGTGAGACTGATTTTAACAAAAGGTTGTAATGCGCGCGGGCTGGTGCGGTGAATGTATTCGGCAATCAA
>JAIBAF010000081.1 GCA_019695335.1 bacterium | reverse complement strand
GCGAGATGTTTGTGCAATGTTACCATTTGCGCTGTCGACAATTTTTTTGATGTGGATGCCTGAGTAAAAGACTGCCGGGCTTTGTCGTAGTCACGCTGTTTGTACGATTCGATGCCTTGATTGAATAACGCTTCCGCGTTCATCGAATTATCCGTGGAAACGGTCGATGAGCCACCGCCGCATGAACTTAAAATCAAAACGCTCATGCTTAACCAGATTATTGTCCATTTCATTCTGAATGCCCTCATGTGATGTTCTGAAATACCCTCATGTATTTAATTATTTAAAATCGTGTTGAAGTGTTGCAGTTCCGCCTGCCGTGACCGTTATGGTTTTGGTCACCGGTTTAAAGGCGGGGTTTTCAATTTTTATTTTGTAAGTGCCCGGCTTCAATTCGAGATTATCCAGCGGCGGTGTAACGCCCATGTTTTTTCCATCGATAAAAACATTGGCCCACGGATTAACCAGCAATTTGACGAAACCAACCGCGGCGGCAAGTTTAAAGTCGGCTTTGGATTCTTGTGCATCATTGACGGCCACTTTTCGGATCGAGAGAAGAGCTCCCTTTTGAACTTTAATTTCGCGTGTACCGGCGGGAATTTTATCTAAATTAAGCGGCGTTTTGCCGGCATTTTTTCCATCAATAAAAACATCAGCGCCGGAAGGATCGGAAGTAACCGAAAGTTTGCCGAAGAGTTGCTCCAGTGTTGCGGTAATTTTGACGGTTTCTTTTTCTTTGATCTCAACTTCCTGTTCGTAAGTTTTGAAACCGTCGGCCTTGATGACGATATTTTGTTTTCCAACCGGCAGAAGGTACGTGGTACCGTCTTTTTCGGGTTTGAAGGCAATTTCATTGACCAATAGTTGAATCGTCTTGGGCGTGACATCAGTAACCGATACGCCGCCTTTTTTGAAATCCAGCGCCGGCGATAATTTTTGTTCTTTTCCTTTTTTCAGATCAATATCGGTGACTTCACTGATATAGTTTTCGCGCGAAAAAACAAGCGTATGTTTACCGGTCGGGAACGCCATTTTCTGAATGGGCGTGTAACCGATAAATTTACCGGTATTGGTGAGAACTTTAATGACTTCCGGTTTTGAATCAACCGTAATGTACGCCGTGTCGACGCCTTCCGGGAATACGGTCGGGGACAGTTTGAGATCGACGTTGAATTTTTTTTGTTCGTTTTCGGCAAAAAGCAATTTCGTTTTAAAATCCTGGTAGCCGTCATGCTTGATGGTCAATTCATGCTCGGCTGCCGAAATGCCGCTGATGTCAACTTTACCGTTTTGAGCTTTGAGTTGAAGCGTGTCAAATTGTACAACACCTTCGAGCGCATTTAACGTAAGTGTAAGCGAAGCGGTGCCTTTGACAGCGTTTGAAGTCGAATCATTTGCGCCGCTTTTCTTACCGAAAATAAACCATCCGCCTATGATGACGGCAACAGCCACGATCGCAGTAATAATCAATCCGGTCTTTTTCTTTTCGGGTTTTGCCGCCTCGGACATTGTTTGTCCGGAGAAAACGGTTGTTTTGGCCATATCGGCGTCGCCGGACATAACCATTGTCGCCTGCATGTCACCGGTACGCAAAACTTGCGTCGCACCCATTTGCTCAGTAGCCACCGTTTTGTAATTTTGAATATCTTTACCTAAGGATTCCGCATCGGGATAACGGTCGTTCGGATTTTTGGCCATGGACTTCTGAATGATTTGTCCGAAAGCCGTGGGAACCATCATATTGACGATATTAATGGGAGTAGGGTTTTCGTGAACCACACGGTACATGACGGTTGTAATGTTGTCACCGGGAAATGCTTTTTCGTAGGTCAATAATTCATAAAATACTGCGCCGAGAGAAAAAATATCAGAACGATTATCAATGGGTTTTCCGGTAATTTGTTCGGGAGACATGTAACTCGGCGTACCGACGACCAAACCGGTTTGTGTGGCGGAATTGGAGGAAATTTTGGCAATGCCGAAATCGGTAATTTTAGCAACTTGATCATCGGTGAGTATGATATTGGCAGGTTTGATGTCGCGATGGATTACTCCGTTTTTGTGAGCATAGCCGAGCCCGTCGCAAATCTGTACCATGATCTTGACGATCTGGTCAACGGACAAAGGATGTTTTTGAGCGATCAGATCGTCGAGCGGCTTACCTTTGATGAATTCCATCGCAATATAAGCCAGACCCTCTTCTTCGCCGACGTCATAAATTGTGACAATATTTGGATGCGTCAGGCGTCCGGCGGACTGAGCCTCCTGAGAAAAACGACGTTTAAATTCAGCTAATTGTTGTTCAGGAATTTCACTGGTTGTCTTAAGCGTTTTGAGAGCAACTGTTCGTCCGATTTTTGGATCGACGCCTTTGTATACGATGCCCATGGCGCCCTGACCGAGAACTTCATTGATTTCGTACCTGCCGAGCTTCTTTAGTTCCAAAACTCCCTCCTTGAAATAGGCTTATTATAACGTGTTATGAGTGATCGTGGTTTTTGAAAATGATGTATCTATTGTAGTGCAAGTAAGTAGGGGTTGAACCGCGCAGTGAATATATAAGATGAGAGATTGAATATCAAGCTTAATATCAATAGTTCCATATGGTTTGTCCGCATTTATGGCCTGTTTGGAGAGGAGTGTATAACTTGCTTTTAGGGGTTGGTATCGATATATTGCGAGGGCTTTTTTTAACGGAGTTTTTCTTGAAACGTTACGATATTGCGGTCATCGGTGGCGGTGTTATCGGCTTGGCTATAGCCTTTGAATTAAAATCCCGTGACCCGCATCTGGACATTACGCTTTTCGATAAAAACGAAACCGGTAAAGAAGCATCCTGGGCTTCGGTGGGAATGTTGGAGCCGCAATTACTTTCCCAAAAAGATCTATCACTCGCTACACCGATTCACCGGCTATTTTTTGAATTATGCCGTCACAGCCAACAGTTGTTTGAATCCTATTTATACCGGATTGAAAATGTCAGCGGTTTATCTTGTGAATTCAGGAAGGAAGGTATTTTAAAAATATTTCCAAGCGGCGTTTCTCCGGAAAACGTGTTGGAATGGCTGAATGAATTGCGTATTCCGGCGCGATGGCTCAGCGAAAGTGATTTACAACAAGAAGAGCCGCATTTCAGGAATGGACTGACGGCGATTCATTTGACGGAAAATTATCAGGTTGAAAATCGTAAACTGGCGGCGGCGCTTCATCGCGCGTGTGTTCAATCCGGCGTTGAGATTCGTGAAAATAACGCCATTCGTGATTTCAATATCACGCAAGGCCGTATACAATTTGCTGAAGTTCAGAAAGAACATGTTTCAGCCGGACATTATGTTTTAGCGGCCGGCGCGTGGTCGTCACAATTTCCGTCTCTGAAAGGTTTTATTCCGGAAGTTTTGCCGAAGCGCGGACAGATTGTTGCGCTGCAGATGCCGGGTTTAAAATATATTCACCATGCATCATACGTCGACCATTTTTATTTCGTACCGCGCAACGACGGACGCCTTTTGGTCGGTTCAACAGTGGAGGACGCGGGATTTGATAAACAAACTCAGCCTGAAGTTATTAAAAAATTCAGAGAACAACTTGCCGACATTGTGCCGGCATCGTCGGAGTGGAAAACCATAGACGCATGGGCTGGTTTGCGGCCGGGAAGCCTGGATTCCTTTCCGTATCTCGGACCGACGCCGATAGGAAATCTGACAATTGCGACCGGACATTTTCGAAACGGCATTTTGCTGACACCCATTACGGCAAAAATAGTTGCCGACGAAATTCTCAATAAAAAAATCGACCCGCTGATGGAACCGTTTTTAATCAGCCGGTTTAAATAGTCATTTACATTGAGCGTTATGCATATGAATTTTTATTCTTTCACGAAACATTTGTCGGTCTTTTTTATTGGTGTATGGATCGGAATCCTTGCTTTGCTTGGTTACGGTGTAGCGCCGGAAATTTTTAAATTCATGGA
The DNA here is from genome assembly GCA_019695335.1 of bacterium. Lineage (NCBI taxonomy): Bacteria > bacterium. Next base: position 10,419 of record JAIBAF010000081.1, on the reverse strand, counting down.
ATCCAAAACGCAAGCCGGACTTCTTAACGGCATTATACTGCATAAAATGAATACACTGGAGTGGGTAGTCGGGATTTTATTGTTTCTTTCGGTCACGGTAAGCTACGTATTGAAAAAGCAAAAGAAAAATTTAATTGTAGCTGTCGTTGCCGTATTGATGTTGGGGTTGTTGTTTTATTACAGCCGGATCATTACGCCGAATATGGAGCAATTAAAGACAGGGATTGACAATTTTGATATTCCAAAAAGCGATGACTCCCGTCCTGAAAGAGCAGATTTCGACCGTTATCACCAACAGTATTCCGGGTTAGTGAAAACGAACCTCATTCTTGGGATCGGTTTAATGTTTTTTATTTCATTCAACCGGAAAAACGAATGATGACCGATATTGATAATGCGTATCGTTATTGCCGAGACCTGGCACGGCGGCATTATGAAAATTTTCCGGTCGCGTCGCTCCTGATTCCCCGAAAAAAACGCAAACATTTTTTTGCGTTGTATGCGTTTATGCGTACCGCGGATGATTTTGCCGATAATACGACATTATCGTTAGAACAGCGTCTTCATCTCCTTATGCAGTGGCAACGGCGTCTGGACGCGTGTTATCAAGGCGATGCCGACGAACCCATTTTTATTGCGCTCCGTGCGACGGTCGAGGAGCTTGAATTACCAAAGGCCTATTTAGAAGCATTGCTCAATGCGTTTAAAGTCGATCTCTTCAAAAGCCGTTACCAGACGTTTGATGAATTACTGGAATATTGCAGTATGTCGGCGAATCCGGTCGGAAGGCTGGTCATGCATGTGCTTGGTTACAGCCGGCATCCGCAATTTGAAATGATGGCGGAAGCATCGGATGCGATCTGCACGGCGCTTCAACTTGTGAATCATTGGCAGGATTTATTTATTGATTTAGAAAAAGATCGGTTGTATCTACCGATGGAGGACATGCATCGTTTCGGCTATTCGGTGGACAACTGGAAACAAAAATTAATGAACGATGCGTATTTCAGGCTGATGGCATTCCAAACTGACCGGGCGGAGTTTTTCTTCGAAAAAGGAAAGGTTTTGTTCGAACATTTAAATTTTCCGGAACGACTGGAAATTAAATTAATCTGGCTCGGTGGGCAACGGATCATACGCAAACAACGTTCGGCAGGATACGATATGGTGCACCATCGCCCGGTGATTAACTGGCTTGACAAATTCTGGATGATGTCGCAACTCGTGAGGCAAAGACCATGATTCCTGAAATGGCGATCAACGATTATGTACGGAAAGCGGGCAGCAGTTTTTATTATCCCATGCTAATGCTGCCACGCGAGAAACGCGATGCGCTTATGACCGTGTATGCATTTTGCCGCTATACGGACGACATGGTCGATAACGCAGCCGTTTTACGGCAGCCCTATAATCCGGTTGAATTTCTGCAGCACTGGCGTTCCGAATTAAAATCGGCCATTCAAGGGCATTCCAAATATCCTTTTTTAAATAAACTGATTCAGGTTGCGCGTAAGTTTTCGATACCGTTTGAATTATTTTTTGAATTGATCAGCGGTGTGGAACTGGATTTGAAAAAAAACCGTTACTCAACGTTTACGGAATTATACGATTATTGCTATAAAGTCGCGAGCACCGTGGGTTTGATGTGTATCCGGATTATGGGCAAACGCAGCGAATCGGTGCAAGCGTACGCGGTTCATCTTGGCATCGCCATGCAATTAACCAATATCGTACGCGACGTTGCATCCGATTTTCAAAGAAACCGGATTTACTTACCCATAGAAGAAATGTCGACGTATGGAATTTCAGAATTGAATTTTAACGATCGGAGTAATCCTGAAGCATTCAAGAAACTGATTGACGATCAGTGCCGACGTGCGAGAGAATATTATAATTCGGCGGATCAATTTTATAAAAACGATCAGTCGTATTTGTTATTTCCGGCTCGGGCCATGCAAAATATTTATTTCCGATTACTTCAAAAAATTGAGACCAGCACTCACGAAATTCTGCACCGCAAGATTCGTTTACACTTTCCTGAAAAATTCAGCATTCTTTTCAACACATGGATGGAAGAACGTCGGCATGGCGGATAAACCGACCGTTGCAGTGATCGGAGGAGGAGTGGCCGGATTAGCCGTTGCCAGCCTGATGGCCAAACACGGGTATTGTGTAACCCTGCTTGAGCGTAAAAACAGGCTGGGAGGACGAACCTACTCGTTCGTCGATGACGTTACCGGAGATACTATCGACAATGGGCAACACATCCTGATGGGCTGTTACGATTATACGTTGCGGTGGCTAGCTGAAATTGGCGCTATTGATAAGGTCACCGTTTTGGATAAGTATTATATTCCTTTTGCGGCTCCTCATGAAAAATTATCGCCGCTTCGGTTTTCGAATTGGCCATCGCCATTGCATCTTCTGATCGGGATTTTGAGTTATAAAAACTTGTCTATTAACGACCGCTGGAAATTATTGAAGGCCGGATTGAGTATGCGGAAGCCGGTTCGCGGCCAGATATCGGTTACTGAATGGCTTGATCAAAACGGACAATCCGATCGTTGCAAAAAGTATTTCTGGCAGCCGGTTTGCCTCGCGGTGATGAATGAGGACATGGATACGTCATCGGCCGGAGTTTTTGTTACGGTTTTGAAGGAAATGTTTTTACGTAACCGCGATGCATCAAAATTTATATTATCCAAAGTTGGTTTGTCGGAATTATTCGTACATCCTGCGATGGAAACAATTCTCCATAACGGCGGATCGATTCACTGCAACGAAGCCGTTCAATCTTTATCGATAACCGATCAACGGCTTTCAAGAATTGAAACCAAAAGTGGAAACCGCTTTGGCGCAGAAATTTTTATTTCCGCAATTCCGGTGTGGGAGGTAAGAAAAGCAATTCCCGATGCGATTTTTTCTTCGGAGCTTCCGAAAACTTCACCGATTGTCTCGATTTACGTTTGGCTTGACCAAGCGGTTCTCATATCGAAACTCTTCGATGGCGAGTTTATAGGCTGCATCGATACGCATATCCAATGGATTTTTAAAAAACAAAATTATCTTTCGATTACGATCAGCGATGCCGATGAGGTTGTCTCGTGGGAACGCGATCGAATTGATGCGACAGTTCGCATGGAATTGCAGGCGTTGTTAAATATCAGATCGGAACACATACGCCACATTCAGATCATAAAAGAGCATAAAGCTACTTTTTCAGTGACTGTCGGCGGGCAATTTATCCGGCCGGGCGTTTTAACTTCGGTTGAAAATTTGTATATAGCCGGTGACTGGATTGAAACCGGATTGCCTTCGACCATTGAAAGCGCCGTGAAGAGCGCTTATCAGTGTGTTGAACACATTGAAAAAGCAAGAAAGGGTACGATATGTTGAAAACAGGAGATGATGTCTCGACTTTACAATTTGAAGATAGCGATGGTAAGCGATATACGTCGAACGAATTAAAACATTACAAAGCCATTGCGATCTTTTTTTATCCGAAAGATTTCACAAGCATATGTACGGCGGAGGTGTGTCATTTTCGCGATCGCTATAATGAAATTGTTCAATTAGGCGGAGCGTCATTCGGCGTGAGTTTAGACGGCGACGGCCAGCATCGTGAATTTGAAAAAGCTTACCGGTTGCCTTTCAAACTGGTCTATGATCGCGGTAAGGTTTTGGGAAAACTTTTTGGTACTTTGAGATTGGGCGGTTTATTAAAACACAAGCGAGCGACGTTTATCATCGGCAGCAACGGAAGAATTCTGGATGTCATTCACAATGAATTGAACGCGGAAATTCATGCTGACCGGTTTATTGAGATTTTGAAAGCGTCAAAATAATTCAAATTCTATGCGCCGGTCGTTTCGACTGTGCGCTCAACGACCAATGGGACGCTTATTGAGCGAAGCCGAAATGGGCCGAAGGCAACTCACTGTCGATATTATTTCTTATACATTTTATTGACGTATTCTGCAACCATGCGATCGGTATTGAAGCGCGGAATAAGTGTCTGCATCGCGCGCCGGATTTTGTTAATCCATTCCTTAGGGATATTATTTTCATCACGATTGTAAAAAGTCGGCAAGAGTTGTTTTTCAATGGTCTCGTATAAATTCGCTTCATCCACGCGATCTTGCTCATGTTCATCGTGCGGGTGGTCATCGTTTCCGATAGCGAAACCATTGGAGCCGTCGTAGCCTTCTCGCCACCAGCCATCCAGAATACTGAGATTCAATCCGCCGTGAATAGCGATTTTTTGACCGCTTGTTCCGCTGGCTTCCAGCGGCCTGCGCGGCGTATTCAGCCACACGTCGGCACCGGAAATCAGATACCGCGCGACATTAATATCGTAGTTTTCGATGAAAGCAACTTTGCCGAATAATTGCGGATGTTTACTCAATTCTACAATCCGCTTGATCAAAGCTTTACCGGCGTCGTCTTTTGGATGCGCTTTGCCGGCGAAAATAATCTGGATCGGCCTGTCGGGATCATTGAAGAGCCGGAGAGAACGTTCGAGATTGGCAAAAATCAACGGGGCGCGTTTATACGTCGCAAATCGGCGTGAAAAACCGATGGTGAGTACATCCGGCGACAAGAATGAATCAAACGGCTTGAGCCCGTTGACACCGACACGGCGCTGCTGTTCTTTCAATCGCATTCTTGTAAATTCGATCAGCAGCCTCCGCAAATTGTATCGCAGTGCCCAAATCGCTTCGTCAGGAATAAAACTTGGATCGGCCACACGATGCCAGAAATCGCCTTGCATGATGTGATATTCCCAGTCTTCACCGAGAAATTTTCTCCAGAATTTTCGCGTCGGCGAATTCATCCATCCAAGAATGTGTACGCCGTTGGTGATATGGTGGATCGGAACTTGCTCGACAGGACGACCGGGAAAAAGTTCGCGCCACATATTTCGGGTGACGTCGCCGTGGAGTGCACTGACGGCATTGGTTGAACGAGACATTTTAATCGCAAACACCGTCATACAAAACGTTTCTTTTTCATCCTGCGGATGAACGCGGCCGTATTCCATGATCTTTTCGACAGGAATGCCGAGAATCGCGCTATAATTAGCAAATGCAAAATGCAAGAGATCGAGCGTGAATCGGTCGTGTCCGGCGGGAACCGGTGTGTGCGTCGTAAAAACGCAATGATCTTTGACCCAGGAAAATGCTTCTTCGATCGTTCGGCCTTCGAGCATTTTTTCCCGAGCAAGCTCAAGAGCCAGAAAAGCGCTGTGACCTTCATTCATGTGATAGGCGGCTGGCTGAATACCCAACGCTTTCAAAAGCCTTACGCCGCCGATACCCATGACAATCTCCTGGCAAATGCGCGTCGTAATGTCACCGCCGTACGTGCGGGCTGTCAACTCTCGGTAATGTTCTTCATTATCCGAGTGATAACTGTCCATCAGATACAAAGTAATCCGGCCGATATTGAGCTTGTAGGCGTATAATTTGACGATACTGTGGCCAATCTCGACAAATGTTTCGACGGGTTTGCCATGCCTGTCACGCACCAATTCGAGAGGAAGATTTTCCGGATGATTGATCGGATAACCTTCATGCTGCAGGCCGTCGACGCCGAGCGTTTGATAAAAATATCCCTGCCGATAAAAGAGCCCGATACCGATGAGCGGAATGCCAAGGTCGCTGGCCGATTTAATATGATCGCCCGACAGCACGCCGAGCCCGCCTGAATAAATCGGCAACGATTCATGCAAAGCAAATTCAGGGCTGAAATAGGCGATAGGATGTTCCTGAAATTCCGGCATATTTACACTGCCCCAGGTTTTTTCCCGGTGCATGTAATGATCAAAATCGTCGAGCATTTCCTGAACGCGTTCTTTGAAATCGGTTTCACCGAGACGCGCTTGTAATTCGGCCGGCGAGATTGAATTTAAAACCGCCACGGCATTATGATTGGATTCTTCCCAAACTTGGGTTGCCAGTTCTTTAAAAATTAGTTGTGCACTTTGATTCCACGTCCACCATAGATTATGCGCAACGTCGTTAAGGGCTTTGATGTAATCGTTCCCAGTCGTGTTCATGTCGTTCCTCTTTGAAATTTGCTCAAAGTACGTCCGTGCGTAACTAATTTCAAGTTAATCTTATGACAAAAAAATTACGATTAAAATGAAATATTCGCTTAGTTTTTTTGTTATTATTTTGATAATTCTTTTTCTTGTCCCATCTAATTGACCCGATTTCGCAAAAAAAATTCACAAGGAGGTTTTCCATGAAAAAAATTACACGCGTGGATTTTCTCAAAATGTGTGTAGCTCTTCTGGCCATGGCAGGCTTGGGAAAGTGGGTAATAGCTTGTTCAGGAGGCGGGGGGAACGGTGACGAAGATCCAGACGGCGGAGGGCCGACACCTCAGCCCGACTGTCTCAACGCTGGAACGAATGTGTCCATCGGGAGCAATCATGGGCATACTTTAACCGTACCTAAAGTTGATGTTGCAGAAGGAGGTCAAAAAACGTATGACATTACAGGCAGCAGCGGCCATAGTCACATAGTTACGCTTACAGCGACGCATTTTGCCTCTCTGGCGTCAAATCAGTCAGTCGTTGTTGCCACTACCGGCGGACCTCACACCCATCAGATAACTGTGAGTTGTAAAAGTGCATAATCGTTAAGAACTGATTTTATGAAAATAAAAACCGAGCTATTAAACTCGGTTTTTTTATTGTCGAATTAGACGGGATACAAATATTCATTCAAATAATTAGCGCGCGAATTCCTTTATTTTGCGGCCAAAGTGCAAGGATTCTACCCGTAATTCATTATTCAAATAAAATCGATAGGCATCAAACCTTTGAAAACCGGAATCGAGGCTAAAGTGATCGCAATTCTCCCGTACAGCAATTTCTTTGACCCGGTCGAAAATGGTTTTGGCGAATCTTTGGTTTCGATATTTCGGCAACGTCGCAAAGTCGTCGACGTAAAGCGTTTTTCCGGAGTAGAGAAACGTGAGTATACGGAAACCGGCAAATGAGTACGCTTCATGAGCGTCGCCTATGTAACAAATTTGGAAACCCTCCTTGAACATTCCGGGGAGAAGATTCTTAATTTCGTCGTCAGTCAAATGCGGACGAAGTTCCTTAATGACATTGAGCAATTTAGGTATGTCATTGATGCCGGCCATCTGTGGTTCCATGGAATTCCTTTTATCTTAGGTACGGAGAGCAATTTAAACTTTCAGCAATCCTCGAAAACCTCTTGCGGCATAATACGATTCGGCGCCGTTATGATAAACGAAAACATGGTCGTATCGGCGATCACAAAAGAGTGCGCCGCCAAGCTTCCTGATATTGGAGGGCGTTTTTATCCAGCTTGATGTTTTGGTGTCAAATTCACCTAATTTCTGCAGTTCACGATATTCTTCTTCCGATAACAGTTCAACGCCTATGCCTGCCGCTACATCGATAACGTTATTTTTTGGTTTATGTTCTTTTCTGGATTCCAGGGCTTCACTGTCGTAACAAAAACTTCGGCGATCTTTAGGGCTTTCAGGCGAACAATCATAAAAAATATATTCGTTTGTCTTTTTATCAAAACCGATTACATCCGGTTCGCCGCCGGTTTTTTCCATTTCATAAAGCGACCACAGTTTGTCCGCATTGCCTTCCAATTTTTTTTGTATCGCAGACCATTCAAGGCCTTTATGTCGGTTCATGTTTTTCTGAAAACGGTTTTTTAATGTTTTGAGCAGTTCTTCACGCTGATCAGCTGACAATTTCTTTTTTGGATTCGGCATAGTTGTTTTTTGGTTAAGGAATTTTGGGGAGTGTTTTACAAATTTGCTCAATTTTCTGTTTTCCTGCACTACTGATATCAGGCCAACATATTGATAGCGTCCTCAATAGATTCATTTCTCCAGACCGACTGTGTTCAATTAATTCTTCAAGAATTGAATCTAGATCATTTTCATAAATTTCTAAGAAATGTTCAAGCAATACAGTCGCGATAGCAGTTCTCGTGTCATCATCAACAGAATTTCCGTATTGAAGTATAATCTCCCAAATTTCATTCCGCTTTACTTGTATGAATTCGCCGACGATAATTATGGATTGCCAGCGGCAATCATTATCGACATCGTCAATAAGCTTTCTTGCGATTAGAAACGTGGATGGCTCGAAAAATTCTTGTTGTCGGATACAGAGTAGCGCCTTTAATCTGTCGTTTGTAATGGGAGACTTAGAAAGTTTCCTTATCTCAGAAAGTGTAATGTCGGTATTAGCTTCTATGGAACTCCAAACTGATTTTATAAAATAATCTTTCATCATCACTTCATTTAAATTACTCACAACTCCAGTTAGAAAGTAGGGAAAAGTAACAGTCGCTACAGACATGGTATAAACAGGCTGAATAAACAAATTCAAGATTAACAAATTCAATCTCCAAAAGAACATCGTCCCGGCATAATCACTCGCAACACCGCTTCCTGCTGAAAGCGCTGCTTATAAGTCGTTATGATGACGGTGATGTCCGAATCAGCGATTGAGGAAGGTGGATGAACCAATTCGAGAACAAAACTGGCCTCTTGTTCAATCAGACCGCTCGCTCCGCGCCATTGACCCGTAGCCGGCCAGGCCGTGAATCCGTCAGGAAATAATGGCGTGACAACTTCAGCGAGAAAATTGGTCCAAGCCGAATCGGAAACGACTTGACGGCCGTTCAGATTGCGGCCAAAAAACAACTGCTCGACAACAATTTCTTTGCGCGTGCCGGTGTGGAAAGACGGCGAACATGAAGCGATAGTGAGTATCAGGGCAATCGTGATGTAGAAGTGTCGAGGCATTACATTGTACTTATGATAGCGTACGATTTTTTACGAAAAATATATGCGGATCAGTTTATCCGTTATATTGGATATGCCGATTTTAGACAGGTTTTTGTTGCTACAATAAATGCGGAGAGGGTGGGATTCGAACCCACGATGGACTTGCGCCCATACTGATTTTCGAGACCAGCTCCTTCAACCACTCGGACACCTCTCCGAAAATTTCTAAGAACGCTGCAAGGATAACAAAATAATTTGTTTTAGGCAATTAAATTTTTTCAAGCAATTGATCAAAACGGATTCTTTTGAATTTGCGCGTGAAAAACTGTGTTCATTTATTAGTTATTTATCTTGTCTTACATCAAAATAACACTTGATATTCTATCGACTATCGCCGAACTTTGAATAAGACCCATCGTGTAACCCTGTCGATACATTGAATTTATCTCGCCAGTGATCATCGGAAAATTTTTATGGCTGACATTGAAAAAATCGGTCGGTATAAAATTCTTGGCCTTTTAGGCCAAGGTGCCATGGGAATTGTGTATAAGGCCGTTGACGAGCGGATTGACCGGATGGTGGCTATCAAGACGCTGCAGATCAATGATCAAGTTGACGACGATCAGCAGACTGAAATCCGTAAACGATTTCTCCAGGAAGCGCAATTTGCCGGCAAAGTTTCGCATCCCAACATCGTGACGATTTACGACGTTGCTGAGGAAAACGAAACACCGTACATTGCGATGGAGTTTATCGACGGCCAGACGCTCGATCAGATCATTGCAGAGATGGATCCGGATGCACCGCCGCGTTTGGAAATGATGATCGACGTGATGCTGCAGATCTGTGAAGGACTCAATCACGCGCACAAAAACGGCATCATTCACCGCGATATCAAGCCGAGCAATATTATTGTCACCAAAGACGGCCTCGCTAAAATCATGGATTTCGGCATTGCCCGATTCAGCACGTCGACCAATACGATCGTAGGTACGGTGCTCGGCACGCCGGCGTACATGTCACCGGAACAAATTTCCGGACGTAACGTTGATCACCGATCCGATATTTTTTCGCTCGGCGCGGTCTTCTATGAATTTCTCACCCGGAAAAAAGCATTTCCGGGCAATAACATCACCGAAGTGATGTATCACGTTCTCAATGAAAATCCCGTTCCGATCAGCGCGACCAATTCATCCGTTCCAGCCGTTTTCGATAATATCATTATGCGCGCGCTTCGGCGCAGCCCGGAGGAGCGGTATCGCAGCATGGAATACTTTGCCACCGATATCCGCAAGCTTAAACAAACGCTCGACCTGTCACGTACAATTTATCTGAAAGCCGATGATTTTGGTGCCGCGCCGCTTCCGGATTGGCTGAAGTTTCTTGAGCCGATGAATTTCAAGAAATTGTCAATGGGGCTCGGCATTTATTCGGGATTCATTACCATTTTATTTTTGAGCCTTTTGATTTTCGGCGGCGAACGATTTGGCTACATTGCTCAATCGTTGAGTAAACAACACCCCGCTGCGTTGTTGATGAAACTGAACGTGCCCGATGCGATTGTTTCAATCGACGGAAAGGAATACCCGACGGGAATGGATGTGCTGAACTTCGACAGCATTG
>JAIBAF010000080.1 GCA_019695335.1 bacterium | reverse complement strand
TGATAAGAATCATAGGGACGGTTGTTCTGGCGCCTGTCGCTGAGGAGATTATTTTCAGAGGCCTGATTTTAAATGTACTGGTAAAACGAAACCTGAATAGACATCTGGCCATATTTCTTCAAGCCTGTTTTTTTGTATTACTTCATAATTTTGCCTATCAAAACACTCTGACATCCAATATAGGGATCGTACAAACTTTCATTGACGCGTCCTTATACGGTTATGCACGCTTCTATACTCAATCTCTCTATACACCCATAGGCATGCATATGACCGGCAATATTATTGCAACGGTAGAGCGATTTATTTTCTAAATCGAAGTGCAAAAGCGGCAAGGAATACACAAATTTTGTGTATTCAAAAACACTTGAAAAATCTTTATTGATTTAAGAAATTTTCCCTCCTAAAATAGATTTCAACAGGCCATCGTGTTTATCGCCTCTATCACGTAAGCCCAAATGACATCGAGACATTGACAGAATATCCCAAAAAAATAACATTCAAATACCGTTGGCGGAAATACCAACAGCGGGTACTGGACGAGTTGCAAGAACATTTAACGGATAGGCATTTACACGTCATTGCACCGCCAGGTTCTGGAAAAACGGTTTTGGGGCTTGAAGTAGCCATCCGGCTAAACCAACCGACTTTAATACTTGCACCGACTATCGCAATCCGTAATCAATGGATACAACGATTTTGCGAATTGTTTCTCCAAACTACACAGTCTGTTGATTGGATTTCGAGAGATATTCGACATCCAAAATTTATGACTGTTGTAACGTATCAGGGGCTTCATGCAGCTTGTAATAACTTGAAAATTGAGGAAGTTGATACGGAAGATGAAGATGAAACGGGAGAAAACGAAAAAGACAAGTTAACGAACCAAAATTTTGAGACTATAGTCAGCGAACTAAAGTCTCAAAACATAAAAACCATTGTGGCGGATGAAGCCCACCATTTGAAAAATGAATGGTGGCAGACTCTTACAAAAATAAAAGAAAAATTAGATCCGATTATCGTTGGCTTAACCGCAACACCGCCTTACGACGTAACGGCTAATGAATGGCAACGGTATGTTGCTTTAAACGGACCTGTGGACACGGAAATTTCTGTTCCCGAATTGGTTAATGAAGACGATTTGTGTCCACACCAGGACTACGTTTACTTCACATTCCCGACGGAAGAAGAAAATCGAAACATCCTTCACTTTAGGCAGAATATTGAAAAGTTGTTTCAGGAAATTAAAAATGATAAGACCATAATCAGGGCAATCGAAAATCATCCTATCTGGCAAAGCCCGATGGAACAATTGGATTGGATATACAATAATCTTGCGTTTTACTCGGCATGTTTGATCTATCTTCACGACAACAATAAGGAAATCCCTGACACTCACCTTGAAATCATCGGTGATAAAGAATTGAAAATTCCAGCACTCGATTATGAATGGATCGAAACTCTTTTAGATTTTTATCTTTACCATGAAAAAGAACATTTCAGGGAATTTGAAGAACATCAGAGAACTCTTGAGAACCGATTAAAACGATACGGCGCTTTGGAAAGGCGCCAAATCAATTTTTTACAGAATAAACGGGTAGCGGGCTTTTTGACTTCAAGCATTAATAAACTCAACGGCATTCAAGAAATCGTGGACTTTGAATATAAGCAGTTGGGTAAAGATTTGCGCTTAGTCATACTTTCCGATTTTATCCGGAAAGAATTTTTCGTCAATGGGAATGTGAACGACGTGGAGTTGAGTAAAATCGGGGTCATTCCAATTTTTGAAAAATTAAGACGAGAAAACAGTGATCGTAAAAAAATCGGAGTTTTAACTGGTTCTATCATTATTATTCCTGCCAGTTCTTTTACGGCATTTGAAGCGAAGGCGGCCGAGTACGGCATTACACAAATCATTTCAAGTCCGGTTTCGTTCGACTCGGATTACATTCTGATCAATCAGAACGATCAATTAAAAAACGGTATCGTTCATATCGTGACTCAGATCTTTCAGAATGGTGAAATTGAAGTGCTTATCGGAACAAAATCGCTTTTGGGAGAAGGTTGGGATGCACCCGCGATCAATTCTTTAATTCTGGCAAGTTTTGTCGGGTCATTCGTTCTTTCCAATCAAATGCGTGGCAGAGCTATACGAACACAAAACGGTAATCAAAACAAAACGGGAAATATTTGGCACTTAGTCTGCATTGATCCGACATTACCGGCCGGAGGAGACGACTTTGATTTACTGAAAAGGCGTTTCAGAAGTTTTGTAGGTATTCCATTCAACAATGAATCTGCTATTGAGAACGGAATCGGCCGGCTGAATTTGCCAGAAAACATTTACAATAAAGAAGAGCTCGAAAAGAAAAACAATGAAATGTTCAGTCATGCCGGTAACCGAGCAGCTCTCAAACAGCATTGGAAGGATGCGCTGGCAAAAGGAGTTAATCTAGTTGAGGAAATTAAAATTCCATTCCCCGGAAAAAGGAAATACAATGCCTTGAAATCAATGTATCTAAGTAAAACGATCGCCAATGCCTTAGCGACACTAGGCTCTGGCATACTTGGTTATGGGCTGGAGAGCTTGCAAAATGTTGACATTTCCAAAATCAAATCGGCTAATGACCTGTATTTGTGGCTAACTGTTTTTGGCACTATTGGGATGGTAATTTTTGGCGGACAAACTTACAGGACACTCAGGCTCTATTTCAAATATCGCGACATTTCAAAAGACATCCGGCAAATCGGTCATGCCTTGCTTAATTCCTTGATTGAAGCCGGAGCGATCAGTACCGACCATTACAAATTAAAAGTTGAAACATCCGTTGACAATTTGGGGACTGTTTATTGTCGCTTGGACGGTGGGAGCACCTTCGAAAGATCGATTTTTATAAATGCGTTGCAGGAAATAATTGCGCCCATTGACAATCCCCGGTACGTCATAATAAGAAAAAACAGGTTTTTGTTTTTCATACGGCAAAAAGATTATCATTCGGTTCCGGAATTACTCGGTCGAAATAAGAATCTGGCTGAATACTTCAAGAACCAATGGGAAAACCTTGTAGGTGCTTGCGATCTGATTTTTACAAGGACAATCGATGGCAGAAAGTTAATTCTGAATTCAAGGATACAATCATTAGCGGCACAATTTGACAATAAAATAGAACGTTTAAACAAATGGCGATGAGAAGAAATATTCCCAAAGACTTTTTTGAATTTACACGAATTTTGTGTATTCACAAATGCTTAAAAAATCTTATTGATTTAAGAAATTTTCCCTCCTAAAATAACATCCAGCGGGGTTAACGATTAAAAATAAGCTTGGAAAGCGCAAGATATATCACATTCTAATTTTTCAAAGCAGAAACTAAACGCCATTGATTTTCTATTTTCACAGTTAAAGCTTTTGATTTTGAATCTTTAGTGAACCCTTTAAATATTGGCTTTATTCGTGATTTATAAAAACCTCGCACACGACGTCCTATGCCTTGTTTTATATAATCATAATTTTCAGGGTTTTCATCAAATAAATATGTAAAGTCAAGCACATGAGGTTTAATATCTTTAGGCCTCTCAACGGAATTCACAAAATATTCTGAGGGAAGAGTAATATCTGTATGGTAGTATCCTTTGTACTGACAGAAACTTTTATTTTTGAGAAATTCCGGAAGAACAATAGGACATTTTGTTTTTGGAGGCGCTTCACTAATAGGTATTAGTTCAGTAGCCCTTCCAGAATGAGTTTCAAACGCTAAGTCAATAGTACGCATCGCAAAATCTAAGGCTTTACCTAAAGAATCCACTTTTGATTCAAGATAGTTTTCATTTTCAATAGATAATTCCTCATTTATTTCATGCATTTTCTTTTGTAAAGTAGTCGACTTTACTAAATGTCCGACAGAATTAATTGACAAAGCCATTCCTCCTGGAATCCTATGATCATGCCACCATCGTTTATCAGCCTGTGAACAAAAATAGTTAATTCCTGTATTCCACATCCATGCCGCTTTGGGATTTCCTGGTTTTTCAAGCCAGATATTATCTAAATATATTTTATCAAAATCTACATTATCTAACAGATATAGAGAACAAATTTTTTGGGCTAATTTTTTCATATTTCCGTCGGGCAAAGCTCGTGATATTCTTTGAGATTTAATAAAAATTATGAAACCACTCTTTTTTCCTTCAAAGCCATCTCGTGTCCAAAGTCTACGAGACATTTGGATTTTTTTTTCAATTGTAGAATTAGGTGATTGGAGGTCTGCATCATCAAGAATGCAGAATTCAAGGCGATCTTGTTTAGCTGCTATGCGACCAAATAAGCATGGCTGATTTTTTTGCAGCCATAGATTAATACAGGTTTTAGTGATAGTTTCATTACAATTTTCATCAAATAATTTATCATGAATTTTATTCAAATCATCTGAGAAGCCATTTTGAACCCTCCATTGATCTTCAACTAAACTTTCTAATAGTTGAGCGACAGTTTCACTCATAATTGTTTTGCGTCCTCTGTAGCGGTGAATAAGGGCTTTCTTGAGTACTTAGCCTTACATCATCGACAGCCATGAGCTTGCCATTTAAATGAAAAGCAAGTATTGAATTAATGAAATCTTTTGGATGAGCAGTTGAATCAATAATCATCTCACCTATAATATCTCTTTCCCAAGGAGTATTCTCTGGAATCGAATCTTTTTTTGTAAATTCAACAATCCAAACATACCGAGGTAATTGCATTTGCCAATAGTAGGCAATTATCTCCATCGAACGCCATTTTTTTTGTCTTGTATGACTATTACCAGGAAAAATGTCTGTTTTAAATTGATCACCCCGTCTTAAATAAATGCAAGATATAAGCTCAAGAGCTTCTTCTTTTTTCCAATAATCAAAATGATGTATATAATCAAGATACTTGGAAACTAAGTTTCTTACATCACTTTCTCTTAGAAATACTCTATCCGGCATTACCCAAAGGCATTGCTCAACAGGCATTCCACCTATGGTTAAAAAATTGTATAGTTCTTTTGTTTTTTCATCAATTTTTACTTCTTTATCGATTTTAAGGGTTTGATAGGGTCCTTTAGTATCATCGTGAACAATAAATGCATCGATGTAAGAACAAAAAGAATCATTTATTCCAAGATTATTTTGTGCTTTCCCATATTTATAACCTATTACTGTCAGCACATGTTCTGGAACTGCAACTATTACCGGAATTTCACTTTTAACACAAGCATATAATAAACGTAAATGATCGGAACAGTCTGATCCTCCCGGATAGGTCAACTCTGCATTAAAATCCATGGATTTTAATGCATTATACATCTGGTAAACAACTAAACCATCACGCGGTGCTCCAACACTAAATAATAAATTAGCTTTCTTGGCCATTTCACTGGGGCGATATCTTCGTGAGAAATTTCGAGCATTAAGATACCTTGCAAGCATCCACAAATCTGCTTCGGCGCATACAGAAACAACCTCATCCTGTTCAATAAAGGGCATTCCATATACTTTAAATTCATGTCCTAAAATATGAGAAACAAATCTCGGCAAGCAGTGGACATAGCCACCATTTTCATTGTCTTTATAAGGGCTAACTAGCACTGTCTCTGCAACAGTAGTTGGAATAAGCGGGCGAACAACACAATAACCTAAATATGGACTTGGATTTTTTTGTGTAAACTCTTTCGGTAGATTATATAAGTCTTCGGGGTTTAGGTATTCCTTATTATCATTAACCCTCGAAAAAAAATGTAATCGTTTTGCCATTCTTGGAATATCATGGAAAGTCCTTGAATACCATGCTTGATATTCGTCAGCCCAATCACTACTAATGTATGGCTCAACAAGAACAGTTTTGGCCTTAAGTTCCTTTTCTGCAAACTCCAAAATAGAATTTAAAACACTCGGTTTTTCTAATTTATTCTCGAGAATCGAAAATACTTCATCTTTCCAATTGCTTTTAATTTCAATCAGGTTAAGACTAGCTTTTTCAACCAAATCACCTAATTTGGTTGAATTTGACAGAGATATTGGAAAGTCCATAAACAGCTACGATGATTTTTGAGAAAAAAATTATACTTTTGCTTTCTTAGCGCGAAGTAGTCTTTGTTCCTCAATGTAAGCCCCTGTTCGCTTGCGATCAGATTCTAATTTTTTATGTGCTTCGTTAAGAGATTTGCTAATATTCTCAAATACTTGCTTCTTTTCGGGATTGTCTAGCATTTTCCCAAAAATTGATTGGTGATTCTTACTCGGCATAAGAATTCCTTTCATTGCAATAATTAAATAATTGTCGTTATTGATGATTACGCATTGGTAGGATAAAAGTTCTCACTTCACCTTTAGACTTAATTTAAGGAAAATTAACGCGATGTCAATATAATTTTATTGTTTTTTATAGTACCTTCTCCGCAATCAATCTTCCGCTTTCGACCGGCACGCCATGTAGTTCTTCCGGTTTTTCGTGTTTGGATTTGCTCGTGAATTTAGCAAGCAGTGTGTAGACGACGGGAATGATCACCAGCGTCAGAAATGTCGAGAAAAACATTCCACCGACGACGGCAAGACCGAGCGGACGGCGCGATTCCGCTCCGGCGCCCAGGCCGATCGCAATCGGTAAAACGCCGAAGATCGTCGCAAAGGACGTCATCAGGATCGGGCGCAGACGGATCGTTGCGGCTTTACGCACCGCTTCAAGAGCCGATTCGCCCTGCGCACGCAATTGATTGGCGAATTCCACGATCAGGATTGCGTTTTTCGTCACGAGCCCGATGAGCATGATCAACCCGATCTGCGAATAAATATTCAAAGTTTGACCGAAAACAAACAGCGTGAGCAGAGCGCCGAATACCGCGAGCGGCACGGATAATAAAATCGTGAACGGGTGAACGAAACTTTCGAATTGCGCCGACAAGACGAGATAAATAAAAATTACCGCGAGCAAAAACATAAAGTATAAACTTGCGCTCGATGTTTTGTATTCGAGCGACTGGCCGGCGAATTCGCGTTTCACGCCCGCCGGTAATACTTTGGCAGCGATCTTGTCGAGATCGTCCAGCGCAAGGCCGAGCGGAAATCCCGGCGGAAGACTGGCCGAAATATTCGCCGAGCGTACGCGGTTGTAGTGATTTAATTCTTTCGGCGAAACCGTTTCATTGATTTTCACGACGTTGGCAAGTTGCACGAGTCCCGTAGTCCCGCGCACATACAGATCGCGGATCGCATCCGGCGTGGAACGGTTTTGAGCTTTCGTCTGTAAAATGACGTCGTACTGTTTCGTGCCGCGTTTGAAATTCGTCACCGTGCGTCCGCCGAGAAATGTTTCCAGCGTCGAACCGATTTCAGATACGGAAACCCCCACACCTGCCGCGCGTTCGCGATCGATGCTGATATCGAGTTGCGGTTTATTGAGCCGCAGATCGGTATCCATATTGATCAGGTAACCGAGTTTCATCGCTTCGCCCATCATTGCACCGATGGCCTGATTTAATTCTTCATAACTGTCCGCCTGCAGTACGTAATCCACCGGTCGCGACGTAAAACTCGCGCCGATGCTCGGCGGATTGATCACAAACGCGAGTACGCCCGGGATCGAGATCAACTGCGGGAAAAGTTCCTGCACGATCTGCTGCTGCGATTTTTCACGTTCGTGCCGCGGTTTAAGATTCATAAACATAAATCCGTTGGTCACGCGTCCGGGCCCGCCGAATCCTAACCCGATCGCGGTAAAAAGTCCGCGGCGTTCGGGACGCGCCATCAACCGCGCTTCAACTTCGCGCATGTATTTGTCGGTGTATTCGAGCGTGGCGCCTTCCGGAGCAATCACGATTCCAAATCCGATTCCACGGTCTTCAGTTGGAACCAATTCGCTCGGAATAAATTTAAAAAACACGGCGCTGACCATCACGGATAACACCGCGCCTGAAAGCATCCAGACACGATGTTTCAAAGCGCCGTTGAGAATTTTCGCGTACGCACGATCGAGAAATTCAAAAAACGCATCAAACGACCGCGCCGCCCAACCTGTACCAGTTCCGTGCAGCGGTTTGAGAATTTTAGACGACAGCATCGGCGTCAGCGTTAATGCCACAAAACCGGAGATCAACACGGCGACAGCAACAGTGATACCGAATTCATTGAATAAACGACCGACCGAGCCGGTGAGAAATGCGAGCGGAATAAATACGGCGACGAGTGCAATCGTGGTTGCGATGACGGCGAAACCGATTTCCTTACTTCCGTCAATCGCTGCCTGCCAGCGCGATTTACCCATTTCCATGTGGCGATACACGTTTTCCAAAACGACGATCGCGTCGTCTACCACAAGACCGATGGCGAGCACCATCGCGAGGAGTGTCAGAATATTGATCGTATATCCGAGGAAGTAAGCGATCGCAAGCGCGCCGATGATCGAAACCGGGATCGCCAGCGTCGGGATCAACGTTGCGCGGAAACTTTTCAAGAAGGCAAATACGACCAGAACGACAAGTCCCATCGCGATCAGAAGCGTTTCCTGAACTTCACTGATCGAATCATTGATAAAAACAGATGAATCGAAAGCGACGTCGAGTCTCATGCCTTCCGGCAATAATTTTTCCAATTCCGGCAAAGCGGCGCGGATCGCTGCGGCCACGTCGACGGTACTGGCTTTGGATTGTTTGACGATACCGAGACCGACGGCGGGTAAACCGTTGTAGCGGGCGACGGTACGTTCATCCGCCGCGCCGACGGTGACATCGGCGACGTCGCGTAAACGAACGATGTTAGTATTTTTTTGAGCGACGATGATCGCACCGAATTCTTCCGCTTTGGCTAATTCGCCGCGCGTACGGACGGCGAATTCACGTCCGAGTCCTTCGACGCGTCCGCCGGGGATTTCCGCATTTTCACGACGGATCGCCGCTTCGATATCCTGCGTCGTCAGGCCGTGAGCCGCCATCCGGAGCGGGTCGAGCCATACGCGCATGGCGTACCGCCGCTCGCCGCCGATGATCACCGAACCCACGCCGGGCAATCGTTGAATACGTTCTTTCAGAATGCGGTCGCCGATGTCGGTCAGTTCCAACCCGTTATGATGTTCGCTTGACAACGCCAGCCAGACGATCGCCTGCGCATTGGCATCGACTTTCGAAATGACCGGATCGTCAACTTCCTGCGGCAATGCGCCGCGGATACGCGACACACGGTCGCGCACGTCGTTCGCCGCTTCATCCACGTTACGCGTCAGTTCGAATTCGATCGTAATGACCGAACCTTCTTCGCGGCTCGACGACGTCAGCGTTTTCACGCCTTCCAGCGTCGCAAATTGCTCCTCGAGCACGTTGGTAATTTCCGTTTCGACCACGCTCGAACTCGCGCCGCGGTACAACGTCACGACGGAAATGATCGGCGCGTCGATATCGGGATATTCACGCACCGGCAACCGCAAAAATGCGATAATACCGAACAGCATGATCGTCAGGCTCATAACGGTCGCCAAAACCGGCCGTTGGATTGAAATATGACTGAGTTTCATCGATTATCCTTTATATGATTCATTATAATTTTTTACTGTATTAACGGTACTCCATCGATCGCTCTAAACCTTCCTGCCAATGGGCAAAACCTTCTTTTGAAAGACCAAGAAGCTGAGCCGTCACGGCTGCAGCTTTTTCTTTATTACGCGGCCAGGTGTTTTTGACAAGATGATAGACGTGACACTGCAGCGCCCAACTATCCCAGTCTCGTTTCGAAACCCGAATCGGACTCCCAACAACATGGTCAAGAAACATTGCATAGAGCGTCACGTACTCGGTCAGTTCTTTCAGTAATGCTTCGGGAAGCGAACCTGGGAATGAACGAAACCTCGGTTCGAAGTGATCCATTGCCTGCGTAATAAGCTTTCTGTATTTCGATGTAATGCTTTCCAGATCGGCGTCTTGGAAATAAGCGCCTTGTTTTAGCTCGGTGGCCGCCTTGACGCCATTTTTCACGGCTCTGAATTTTACACCGTCAATGGTTATGGACTTAGCTGCCACTAAAAGCCTTTTCCGTCAGGTACAAATCCAATCCGGCTCCCCAAAAGTTTTTTTTAATTTCGCGGGTTACAAATCCGAATTTTTCGTAAAACTTAACCGAAACCTGCGACGTCCATGATTCGATTTTCTGAAGATTAGGATGCTGATCCATGTGTTCACCGAGCCAATTCAACCGGTGCCGGAGCAATTCACTGCCGAGACCACGGCTTTGAAAATCCGGATGCAGAAGATCCCATGAAATGCGAACTATTTTCTTATCGTTCTGAAATTTCAATCCGCCGCCGCCGGCGATCTTGCCATCCAGTTCGATCACAAAATAATATGCCGCATAATCCTTGAGATACGTTTCAAAATCTTTTTGTTCATTCGGGTCGAAAAATTTCGGCGTATTCAGTTTAAAAATAGCGATCAGTGCGTCGTAATCATTTTCGGTAAAAACCCGGATCATGGTTTCGCTTGACCGTTCGTTTGGCTGGCCATCGGCATGACTTTCGCACCATCGAATAATTTCTGATGTCCTGCTTCCACTATAGTGGCGCCCGCTTCCAACCCATTGAGAACTTCGACCACGTCCGGCAAACGAATACCCAGCGTGAGCGCCGTCCGTGCAACCGTGCTGTCGGCTTTTACGACAAAAACAAACGATTGATTGCCGCTGGCAAAAATCGCTTCATTGGGAATCGTGATCGCGTTGGCATGTTCGTTGAGCACGACTGAAATATTAGCCGACATACCGGGACGAAATTTCTGACCTGGGTTCGCCACGCGAGCGACTACCCGCGCGTTGCGCGTCGATTCGTCGACAATCGGTTCGATGACGGTCACACGGCCTTTGACTTCCAGATCTGGATTCACCGCCGACGAAACAGTAATTTCAGTTCCTTGCTTCAATTGAAGTAAAAATCTTTCCGGCACCGCGAACGTCACGCGGATTTCGTCGATATTGGCGAGTTCCGTGATCGCATCGCCCGTTCGCAAAAAAGCTCCGATGCTGACTTTGCGTGCGCCGATCAAACCGCTGAAGGGTGCGCGAATGCGTGTTTTTTCAAATTTTGCTTTGGACAACGCCAGATTCGCTTCGGAAATTTTCAGATCGGCCGTTGCGTCATCGAGATCTTTGACTGCGCTGGCTTTTTGTTCGACCAATATTTTGATACGTTCGTAATTGGCGCGGTTTTGCGTCACGATAGCTTCATCGCGGGCCACTTCCGCAGCCAGTTGCCCGTCATCTAGTTGAGCGATCAAATCGTTTTTCTTAACGTAACCGCCTTCCTGAAAAGGAAGACTGACAACGGCCGCATTGATTTCCGAAACGACGGTGATCGCGTCGGTCGCTTCGATCGTACCCACGCCGTCAAACCGGTCGATAACTTTTTGAAGTTTGGCCTGTGCTACTTCCACCGGCATCGGGGGCATGGCAAATTTGCCGGCGCCCTGCGGATCGGAACAACCGGCCAGTACAACAAGACACACCATTGCTAAACATGATCTATAGAGCATAATCCATCCTCTTTGTTATTCAAATTAAAATTCTGCGATACAACGGAATTATCAATAGAACTCGCCAGAATAAAAATTATTTCTTCTCTAAGGTAATAGCTGAAATTTTATCTTTGACCAACGCGTTGAATTTCGGAACCTCATTTTCAGTCAGAGGCTTTAATTTAATCAAAGCGGCATCGATTCGCCGCGCCAGGTCGTCAAACGTCTCGTACGATTGTTTGGCCGGACGTTCGTCGGCCTGTGCTACATAAGCCATCAGTGACACTAATTTATCGTTCAGTTTGATCGGATAATTCAATGCATCCTGTGAAGCTTTGAGTTTTGTCTGAATCAACGCTTCTTCAATGGCTGTGAGGCTATCGTTCAACGGTTTGGCGGCGTCTTTAATCGATTTGCTGAGCGTGGTATCTTTCAAAGAGGCTGTCACGGCATTCATTTGCTTGCGAATGTCACGAACGCTGTTAATGCCTTTTTGAACTTCATTCAGTTTCGATTGCATTGTAAGTAATAAATCCAACAGCGCTTTGAACGATTCCTGCGTTGTAGCAATGCGCGGGTCTTTTTTGATCTCAAATGATTGTGTCTGAACGGTTTTTCCATTGGTGAGGCGAACCTGATACGTACCCGGAATGATTTTTGGTCCGCGCAAATTGCCACCGTCGTAAATCGCGCCGGGGACTTCTATCGCATCGGGATAACGCATATCCCAGACAAAAAGATTCATCCCGGTATCAGCCGGTACGATATCCATCCGTGTTTCCTTCGGTTTGGGATTTTCATAAAACTCCTTCGACGGCTCGACCGTTTTTCCTTTTTGATCTTTATTGCTCGAATACGTGATAATGGATTTACCGTCGGCATCGAGAAATTCTAATTTCACTTCCTCTTTCGGTTTATCTTTAAAATAAAAATAGATCAAAACGCCGTTCGGCGGATTAACGCCGACAGGAACGCCGTCTTGTTTGAATTGAAATCCTCCGATGCGATAAGTATGCCGCGGTTTGAATAAAAACGTTTCCGATTTGGCGATATCATCGCTGATCTGGTACAACGGCGACAAATCATCGAGTATCCAAAACGCCCGTCCATGTGTTGCCGCGACAAGATCCATTTCCCGTGCCTGCACGGCGAGATCGTGAACCGGCACGACCGGCAAATTCATTTGCAATGGCTGCCACGCATCGCCGTCATTGAACGAAACATACACACCGGTTTCCGTGCCCGCATACAACAATCCTTTACGGTTCGGATCATGGCGGATGACTCTTGTGTATGCCCCAACAGGGATTCCGTCGTTGATCCGCTTCCATGTTTTTCCATAATCGTCGGTCTTGTATAAATACGGCTGAAAGTCGTTGAACTTGTATTTCGTTGCGGCAACGTATGCCGTTCCAGCGTCAAATGTGGACAGTTCGATAATGCTGATCAACCCTTCGCCGAAATCTTTGATCGAAACGTTTTGCCATGACTGGCCATTGTCGCGTGAGATGTGGATCAAACCGTCGTCGGAACCGGCCCACAGTACGCCTTTTTCTTTAGGCGATTCGGCAAAAGCGAAAATCGTATTATAAAACTCAACCGTAGTGTTATCTTTAGTGATCGGTCCGCCGGAAGAAACCTGTTTACTGGCATCGTTACGCGTAAGATCGGAACTGATCATGGTCCAACTCATGCCTTCATCGGTTGAACGAAAAACATTTTGTGCCGTTACGTACAATACATTCGGATCGTGCGGCGAAATGACGATAGGAAATGTCCACTGGAAACGAAATTTCGATTCATTAGCGCCGCCGGTCGCATATTCTTGCCACGGCATGATATTCTGTTCCTGTCCCGTCAAACGGTCGTATCGTCCTAAATATCCGGCATAACATCCGCCGAAGGTAACATTCGGTTTTGTAGGATGCGGCGTGATATATCCGCATTCACAACCGGCCGACGTCCACCAGTCTTTGGTATCGATACCATAAGACGTAGTACGGCTGAGAATTTCGACAGAACTATTATCTTGTTGCGTCCCGAAAACGTGGTAAGGAAATTGATTATCCACCGCGACGTGATAAAATTGCGCCGTTGCCTGATCCTGATCCGTCCATGTTTGTCCGCCATTGTACGTAACGACGGCACCGCCGTCATCGGCAAGAATCA
Source organism: bacterium (assembly GCA_019695335.1). Taxonomy (NCBI): domain Bacteria; species bacterium. Next base: position 1,169 of record JAIBAF010000080.1, on the reverse strand, counting down.
TGCGGTCGGCATTACGGGGGTCGATCCATAAGTCATGATGATCGCCGTGTTGGGAAGACATGGTTTTGAAAGTTTTACCGCCGTCGATGGATTTATGAAATTGAACGTTGACGACATACACCGCGTCGGGATTTTTTGTATCGGCAAAAATGCGCGTGTAATACCATGCGCGCTGGCGAAGATCGCGGCTCTCATTGGTGCGCGTCCATGTTTTGCCGGCATCGTCGCTCCGGAAAACACCGCCATTTTCGTTTTCTACGATCGCCCATACGAGGCCGTCTTTTACGGATGAGCAGGATAGACCGATCTTACCGACGATGCCTTTGGGCAATCCGGGGTTTTTTGTAATTTCCGTCCATGTGTCGCCGCCATCGGTGGATTGATAAAGGCTCGAACCCGGACCACCGCTCGACATGCTCCAGGGATTACGGTAACATTCCCACATCGACGCATAAACAACGCGCGGATTGCGCGGATCGAGTACGATATCGATCGCGCCGGTTTTATCGTCTTTGAACAGAACGTTTTTCCATGTCTTTCCTCCGTCCATCGAACGGTAAACGCCGCGTTCTTTATTGGGGCCGAAAACATGGCCGAGAGCGGCTACATATACGATATCTGCATTTTTCGGATGCACAGCGACGCGACCGATAAAATGAGTTTCCTGCAGTCCCAAGTGTGTCCATGTTTTGCCGGCATCGACGGACTTGTATACACCGTCGCCGTATGAAATATTCCCGCGAATAGCCGACTCGCCCATGCCGACATAAATCACATTCGGGTCCGATTCGGCAACGGCAATATAACCGACAGAACCGGTCTTGAAAAATCCATCGGAAATATTGAGCCATGTCATACCTCCGTCACCGCTTTTCCAAACTCCGCCGCCCGTTCCGCCGAAATAATAAGTATAAGGCTGGTCCGGATGCCCGGCCACGGCAACGCTACGTCCGCCCCGATAAGGACCGATGGATCGCCACGTCATGGCCTTAATTAAATTCTTATCGTAGGTTTTAATTTTTGTCTGAGCAGACAACGTCAATGTTTCTGCCAGTAAAAGCAGGGCAAGTATGAATTTCACGGCAATGTCTCCTGAATGCGGGTCGTTGTGGAAAATGGTTTAGGCGTGAAGTGTACAGAATTAAAACGAAATCAGAAAGAAAAAATTT
>JAIBAF010000079.1 GCA_019695335.1 bacterium | reverse complement strand
ACTGATACAAGACACCGTCGGGAATGATAATTAATGTTTTTTCTTTTGACAAAAATGGCTCAACGGGTTGAAAAAACTTTCGATAAAGACGGTTTAAATCGTTAATGGAGATATTATTATTATCCGTAACCGCTTTTTTGATCATGTTCGTCAACGAATCTTTCTGAAATTCCCAGATAACACCGCTAATAGATTGACCGGTAACAACTATCGCAGCTATTGAATCATCCGAAAGAACATATTCGACTAATTGATACATTTCACCCAATACACGCTGTAATGAATCTGTTGAAATATTATTAACTGATCGGAATTGAAAGTAGTTGGGATTTTCCAAACGGATTTTTTCCAGTATTTTTTCTCGCTCGATTTCCGACGCATACAGCTCAACGTTGACGACTGCCGAATCGGGATTGGCTTCATAAAACCGGCTGATTTTCTTTTCGATTGTTTTGAGGCTATCCTGATATTCACCGGCTTCTCCGCGCAGGTCGGCCAATGTCACTAGGCGGGACATATAACGCGCTTTTGCCCTTTCGATTACTTCCAACGCGCGACCCGCACGTCCGGATCGAATATAAAAAAGCGCGGCGCGTTTATAGACAAACCCGACTTCTTCAAAGAAAGCTGCTACAGAAGTTCCACTTACATAACGTGAACGGTTCTCGACTGCTTCCAAAGCCTTCTGATACAGGCTGTCGGCCGCCATCGTTTCATTGTTGATCGATTTTAACCATGCTAACCCACTCAAAGCATTCCAAGTCTTTCCGCCAAATGTCAGCGACATCTGGAATGATTTCAAAGCTTCATTAAATTGGCCGGCTTTTAATTGGTAATTACCTAAATCATAATAAATAATATCAGTTTCATCATCCTTGAGTTTCATTATTGGAAAAATCCTTAAATAAAACTTTATCGCCTTAGCCAGATTTCCTTTACGGTAGTATAACTCAGCAAGGTTATTTAAAATGGCAACCTGACGATCCTGCTTCAAAACTGGATTATTGATTCTCTGGCTTTTTTCCCATGCTAAAAAAAAACTTTCTTCTGCTTTTTCATAATCATTTAGTTGGAACGAAGCCCTGCCTTTTTGTAAGTAAAGAGATGCAGAAATATGGGTATAAATTGGGCGATCCTCATAAAAACTTAATCCTAAGTTGTAATACTTTAGCGCTTGTACATAATCACCAAGACGAGCGCTTAAAATGCCTAGTTGAGTAAAAATAAAATAATAAGCTACAGAATCCGTCTGTTGGAAATGGTATTTCTCAGAAATATTCATAGCCTGTTGTAGTAGATCAAATGATTCACTAAGACGATCAATATGCCAGTAAGCATTTGCCTGATTTATTAATGTATAATAAACATACTCGATATTGTTTAATGCCAGACAGATTTCTCTCACTCTTTGAAACATTTTTGCCGATATTTCTGAATCATAAAATTGTTGGCACTTTATGGCGAATTCAAAATATTGCTTTGCGATCTCAAATGAATCTTTTGCTGTTTGTGCTGAATCAAGCAGGCGTTCTATGGCTGGATATACCAGGTCAAGATCCTCTGTTTTTATCCATCCCTTGACGGTCGCAAAGTCTTGCCCAAACGAATTAAAAGTAAAAAGAAGGACTAAAATAAGTAACGTTTTTATTTGCGCACGTGACGGCTGTTGATTTATATTTTGTAGCATATGTAATCTTATATAATAAGACGAACGTATACGATAATTTAACAGAAGGGTTTATTTTATGGGTAATACTAATGAAAGTACTGGTGGTCCTCCTCCTGGAGGAGGAGGTGTATACACGGATTCGGGCGATTTATCCGGAATGTTACTCGAAATTGCTGCAGATTCTACAGTCGAAATCTCTCACACCTATCCAAAAACGGGTAGCCCAGATATGAACTGTCTTATTGTCGTCCAAGTCCAGATCAAAGGTCAGATGAAACTCAAGTGGGCTGACCCTAATTATGGGAAAGAAAGCGGCGATCATCGCGCTTCAGCGCTTAATGCCAAGCTTGCCAGTGACAAAATTCTTATCCTTATGTGTACCGAAGTGGGTTTTGAAAACACCACCGGTGCTATTACACCGGAGGATTTCTGGATTAGCTTTGGCATGACAAAACAAACGCGCTCGGATTTTGATCCTTACAATGAATACTGGGGCGTGAGTAATAAGCGTAATGATATGCATAGAATTCATCTGAAAGCGGGTCTCATCAAACAAGTTGACCTGTCGTGGCCTGGCGACCCTATCGGTATGGTATCACGGTCTGCAACAAAATCGCGAACGGCAACGCGTTCAGCTAAAAAGACTGCTAAGAAAAAAGTAAGCGGAAAGCGTCGTGCGAAAAGAAATAAAAAGAAGAAAACAACTAAACGGCGTTGATCACAACGCCGTTTAGAAAATCAAGTGTTTATTCGATAAACGACCATCAGCACACGGATCATTCTTCCGCGGCGGCTCGAATCAGTTCGATTTTTTTCAGATAAGCTTCAACCTTATAGAGCACGTCAGGATTACGGCTAATATTTTTAGCCCCGTTAAAGTAATTTTCCGCCACTTTAATTTGATCCAAATCGTAGTGCGGAAAAAGGCCCATGGTCGATTTTTTTGCTCCAAAAATAGCCACTACGCCTTTTTTGAATAACCGAACGTCTTCATTACCGGCAGACTGATCACCTCGATAGCTTTCCGGCGACGATGCAAATTTATAATCCATTTGAAAAGCTTCGAGCCCAATCGGTCCACGATCGAACGAACGGTTCATCATCCATACCGATAAGCCATACGGCAAGACTAATATCAGTATTACGGCGGCAATTTGATAGGGCCGCACAAACCTGGTCCTTCCTGTAGTCGATCGACCGGATAACTCTTCAAAATGCTCTTTTGCCGGCTTCATCGCATGTACTTGCTTATACCGTTCAGTCAAACGGTCATACACTGTGCGACAATCGGCACAATCATGCAAATGCGCTTCAATTGCTTTAGACTGATTTTCAGGCAATTGAAACTCATTTCGCAAAACATAATCAATCAATTCGTCTTCGTTACAATGCTGGTCTTTCATTGTCTTGGATTCCCCCTATAAAGTAATAACCTTACGTGAGATATTTGTTTCTATACTAATATAAGACACAAACGTAAATAAAACATAACAAATTTATTTTAAAGGACTTGTCACCAATCTTTGACTAAATTTGTCAACGATTCTGAGTGTCGAAGCTCTTTTAGTGCCCTTGAATAATAAGCCCGAACCGTTTCAACCGAATAGCCTGTTTCGGTTGCAATTTCATCATAACTCTTGCCTTCCCATATTTTCTTTCGTACAATGGCTTGAATATATTCAGGCAAATGATTCATCTCTTTCGATACAACTTCCTGATACAGGTTTTTTGAATCGATAACGGTTAGGATATCATTTTCGAAATCGACTTCAGTTTCTTCCTCCGCCTCTTCTAAAAGTTTTTCGCTCACCGGATACCAAGCCCTGACATAATTCAAATAACGGTATTTACAAATTACTGAAATCCAATGGGTCAGAACCCTCGTATTTTTTAAAGTGTGATGTTTCTTAAAAAAAGCAATAAAAACGTCTTCGATCAACTGTTCCGTATCGGAAATATCCTGAATCTTTCCCTTAACAAATTTACGGATAAAATACCTTCTGATCCAGCAATAGGCCCATATTTCCAATTCGCGTATGGTATTCGAAGAATTTTCCTGCCGCCACTGGTGATACAACTCATTGACTCGAGCCAGATCATTGATGGAAAAGCTCAAATTCTTAGTAGCAAGGTCATAAGCATGGTAGGGCATGTTGTAAACCCCCGATTAAAAACAGCAAAGATAGTTATGTTTTTCCTGAAAACGTGTCTTATATAAGTAAAAGCTATTTCGAAGCTTATGGATTAATTTAGAATAAATGCCAAAAAAAACAATAGTTAATACGTTTTTTATGAAACCGGTATTGGAAATCCCTGACAGGATATCAAATGACTATAAACCTATTTTAAATAAACGAACCATCTTGTTAGCGGCTCACGATGTGATCGAATTGGAATTATTGGGAAATGACCTGAATATCGGGGGCTATTATTGCTTGCTCGCCAAAGGCGAGGATGATACGATGGAAACGCTGCGGTTGATCAATGCGTCAGTCGTCATATTAGATACTGACGAACTGACGAACAATACAAGCATCGTTATGGCTTCAAAAATACGGACATTTCATCCATCAACTCGCATTCTTGTTTTGACATCAATACGCGACCATCAGTTTACATCTATAGCCGATGCTGTATTGATCAGACCTTTTAAAACACAACAACTGTACGATGCTTTAAGTTTCATTCTGACGTGATGAGTTAGAGAAACGCATCGGATGAGGAGAAATCATGAACGAAGAAATCAGTAAAACAGAATTGATTCAACATGCAAAGGCAATCCAATCGATCGCTAAAGCGATGATGCAGCAATCGCCGGATCATTACAATGAGCATACAGCTTTTAAAATCAGCGTCATTGCCGATTCGATTCTACAATTGGCACGTGCGATCCATACTCAGGCTGAATCCGTAGAAATGGATTAAACAAATTTAATCCAGATTTAACTTGAACAGATGCCTGCAATGTCTTTAAATTGAACCTGTTGAACTGCAAATGACCCTTTAGCACATCAGAGCACTTTCAATACTGAGGTAGTTTAGAAAATACTAAAGTACTATAAGCTTGTTTCCTCAAGTAGTACAGATTTCTTCCTTTAGCTACGATTTTAGTATCGATGTTTTTTAAAAGTTTAACCCTAACCGTACCCGCGCTCGACACCTTGCCGTGCCCCGCGTAAAGGAGGAATTTTCATGGAACAGATCGGAATCAACAGTAACGTGTTGGCCGGAGGCAAACTTTTCCACATTCAAACGGCGGGAAACATGGTGGAAAAAATGATCAAGTCTGAAGTCTATGACGGCGGACGCGTGATCATGATGCACAAGAAAAAACTCGATGATCCGTTTCATCAATATCTTAACCGCGAACAATTTCAGGAATTCATCAGCTCTTTCCATCACGAAATTGCATGGGAAATCGAGCTGCTGTTTTATATCCGCGACAAAATAAAAACCGTCAAACATGCCGTTTCCAATAACAAAATGGGCCTCGTTTTTCTGCGCAAAGGAATGATCGATGAGGCTATCGGTGAATTTGCCGAGGCCATTGAAAAAGACAACGAGATGATTGAGGCCTATAACAATCTCGGCACGGCCTATATGCAAAAAAGCGCATGGAAAGAAGCAATCGACATTCTTAAACGAGGATGCGAGCTTGCTCCGCAATTCCCTGATTTACGCAATAATCTAGGACTTGCTTATACAAAAATGCGCACTTACCTCGAAGCGCTGGATGCTTTCCAATCCGCACTCAAGATCAATCCAAACTATACCGAAGTATATATCAACATGGCCATGACGCATATCGAAAGCGTAATGTATGCGCCGGAAAATAAGAATTTACCTCCCCCCTCCATCCGTAAACGCCGGGCGCTCGAGAACATTCAGAAAATTGTATCATTCCCCGGCTATGCCGATGACCGTGCCTTGCAATCAAAGTTCGACAAAGCAATCAAAGAACTGAACACTGATGACCTTGCTAAATCATTACGCTCTTTGTATGAAGCCCGAGAGATGATGCACAACCCTAAAATGGATGAAACGATCCATGGCTTCTATCTGAAATTTCTTTTTGGAGGCGCCGGCAAGGATGATAAAGTACTTAACGAGTATCGATCTCAAATGGAAAGAGGCCTTGATGAAAACCCGAATTATGCCGATCTGCACAATTCGCTCGGCCTGGTATATTTGATCCAATGCAGAAATTTATTTCTCAAAGCCGTCGGACAGTTCAAAAAAGCACACGACATCAATCCGACGTACAAAAACGCCTATCGCAATTACAAGTTGGTACAGAACGACGGAAGGGAGTTTTTGAATTTACTGAGGGCCATTTTGAAATAGTGTCTAACAAACGCTTATTTCCTTCCGGCTGTTTAATCCGGACTTATATAGGCGCCGCCCGACGCCTTCCCACTCCCTATCGCATTCCATGAGGATTGCCGGAGACTCACATGGCTCGAGAACTTCGAGTACTTATTTTTGATGATTCGCCCGATGATGCAGAGTTGATCATTCAAGAACTGCGGAAGGGCAATTTTCTTTTCTGGTCATTGGTCGTGAAACACTTGGAAGAATTCTCTCAAGAGCTTCAGGATTTTGCACCCGACGTTGTCTTATTGGACTATGCTTTATCGGAAAATACGATTTTTCCCGCGATATATAGCGCGAAAGAACAGCGTCCTCTCATACCGATCATTGTGACTTCCGGACCACCGGATGATGAAGCGGCCATTGCGTGCATACATGCTGGAGCCGATGACTATGTAGCTCTTAATAAACCGCAACGCCTGATTCCGTCGTTGCGAGTAGCCTTAGAAAAAAAAGATGCCGATGCACGAGAATTTTACGAATCAAAAAAATTAAAAGAAGCCGAGCATCGTCTTAAAATTATTTCAGAAAATTCTGTCGACCTTATTGCCATCATGGATCCGGAGGGTCGTCGAATTTACACAAGTCCGGCCTATCAAAAAATTCTCACCGATATGCCACTGTTGAAAGGCGATAAGTTTTTTGATGAGGTACATCCGGAAGACCGCGAACATGTAAAATCGGTTTTTCAGGAATTGCTGGATACAGGCGATGTGCAGCGCTGTGAATACCGGTTGATGCTGAAAGACCGAAGCGTACGTTACGTCGAAGCCCAATGGAGCCTGATTCATGAATCCGATCCTGCTCTCCCGTTTATTTTATCCATCGGCCGTATTATTACCAAACGAAAACGCGCTGAAGAAGCCCTCAGAGAAAGTGTTAAATATTTCCGAGCGCTTGTCGAAAACATTTCCGACGCCATTGCACTCGTTAACCGTTATGGCATCGTATTGTATGCAAGTTCTTCGACCCGGCGCGTTATCGGATACACATTTAAGGAAATGGTCGGTAATAATATTTTTGAACTCATCCACCAGGACGATCTCGCATACACGATGAATGAGTTCAAATTGCTGCTCGAAAAGCCGGGTCGCACAACCTCGATTCAATTTCGCATGCTGCACAAAGATCAATCCTGGCGATGGATGGAAGGAGTAGCCAATAATCTGATGCTTGATCCGAGCGTACAAGGCATCGTCATGAACTATCGTGATATTACGCCTCGGAAAAAAACCGATGAAGAATTGCGTGAAACGGAAGAACGCTACAAGGAAATGTTTCATCGGCACCAGGCTATGCAATGGTTTGTCGATCCCGAAACAAAACGTATTGTTGACGCCAATTCTGCAGCGGCCGAATTTTACGGCTATTCCATGAGTGAACTCCGGACAATGACACTTGATCAGATCAACGTATTGCCCAAAGACGAACTTTCGTTCCTGATCAAAACCGCTACTGAAGAAAAGCAAAATGTCTTTATATTTCCCCATCGTTTAAAGTCGGGTGAAATTCGATTTGTGGAAATTCATTCCAGTCCGATTACAATCAAGAGCCGTAAATTATTATACTCCATCATTCACGACGTCACAGAACGTAAAAAGGCCGCAGATGCGTTGGCGACTGAAAAAGAACGCCTGCTCGTCACATTACGATCTATCGGCGAAGGGGTCATTACGACGGACACGGAAGGGCACATCCTTTTGATCAACCCTGTAGCCGAAACCATCACAGGCTATATGCAGTCTGAAGCCGAGGGGCAATCGGTTGAAACCATCCTGACCATTCTGGACGAACGTACGCGTAAACCCTTAGAGAGCCCAGTAGCACGTGTAATGCGTACAGGTGATATTGTCGAATTTACGGGTAATAGAGTTTTAGTAGATAAAGACCATCAAGAAAAATTTATCGCCCATACGGCCGCACCGATCCGCGATGAATCCGACAGAATCATTGGCGTTATTATCGTATTTAAAGACACGTCTTTGCAGCGAAAAATGGAAAATGAAATTCTGAATGCGCGCAAGATCGAATCAATTGGTATTCTGGCCGGAGGCATCGCGCATGATTTCAATAACATTCTTGCAGCTATTATTGGCAATCTGTCGCTCGCTAAAATGAAATTGCCTCAGGAACCCAAAGAAAAATTATTTGATATCCTCTCATCGGCCGAAAAAGCTTCCTTACGCGCCAAAGACCTGACACAACAGTTATTGACATTTTCAAGAGGCGGTGCGCCTGTTCGTAAAACCGCTCATCTTCGCGACCTGCTCAGAGAGTCAGCCGCTTTTGCTTCGACCGGCTCTAATGTGCGGTGCGATCTGAATCTGCCTGATAATTTATGGCAAGTCGATATTGACGCCGGACAAATGAACCGCGTTATTCATAATTTGATCCTGAATGCCCAACAAGCAATGCCCAATGGCGGCATTATTCATTTAAACGCCGAGAACATTACCATCAAAGCCCATACATCGGATCATCAACTTGGTTTACGGCCGGGACGGTATGTCAAAATTTCCATTCGCGATCAGGGAACGGGTATTCGCGAAGAACACTTACAAAAAATTTTCGATCCGTATTTTACAACAAAATCCGGCGGCAGCGGACTTGGGTTGGCGACGAGTTACTCAATCGTCAAAAATCACGATGGCTTAATCGCAGTCGAATCCAAGTGGATGAGCGGCACAACATTTTATATTTATCTTCCCGCTTCCGACAATCACCCTGAAATCCCCTCTGACATTGAGAAGCCGGATACCAATCATCACGGACGGATTTTAATCATGGACGATGAAGCCGCCGTACGGCGGATGCTCAGTGAAATGTTAAAATATATGGGCTTCACGGTGTGGGAAGTGTCCGATGGACAAGAAGCGGTTAAAGCTTATCGTTCGTTCCGCGATCGAGGAGAACCGTTTGACGCCGTCATTATGGATCTGACTATTCCCGGCGGCATGAGCGGCAAGGAAACCATTCAGCAACTGATCGCCATTGATCCGCATGTACGGGCCGTGGTATCCAGCGGTTATTCCAATGATCCGGTGATGGGGCGATACAAAGAACATGGCTTCAGTGAAGTTTTGCCAAAACCTTACAACGCCGACGATTTGGCCAAAACTTTGAACGAATTACTCAAAGAAAAGAATTTACATCCCTGAACATTTTATATATCTTTACAAAGTCCGGCAAACGCAAATCTCTATTCATTCGGATTGTTTCTCTATTCTGAATCGGCCAAGCTGCAAGTTCTCTAGGATTGGTAGAAGTCATTTAGCATTCTTTTCAATTGACGAAAGAAGCTTGATTGTTATGAAACGCTTTGAATCAAAGTGGGCATCACGGATTTTGTCTTTACGCATCGTCCTGATCTATGCTTCCTTCGGATCTTTATGGATCATTTTTTCCGATCTGGTTTTGGAAGAGCTTCAACTGCCTGATTCCTTTCGTTTTTCAATCATGAAAGGTATTCTCTTTATTGCGATCACGAGTTTGTTGCTTTACAGCCTGATGCGTCGCGATATGCGGCAGCTAATACAAGTTCAATCAAAACTTAGCGAATCCGAAATCCGTTACCGACTGCTTTTTGACAGCAATCCGCTGCCAATGTGGGTTTTTGATTCGGAAACGCTGCGGTTTCTGGCTGTAAATCCCGCCTCCATACAGACTTACGGTTACTCACGGGAAGAATTTCTTTCCATGACCATTCGCGACATTCGCCCGAAAGAAGATGAAGCGGTACTGACGCATTACCTGGAAACAACTAACAGGTATGAGCGCCATCATTCCGGAGTGTGGAGACATCGGAAAAAAAATGGAACGTTTATCGACGTCGAAATTATATCCGAATCGCTGGATTTCGAAGGACGCCCAGCCCGGTTGGTGCTGGCCAACGACGTTACGGAAAAGCAGAGAATAGCACGAGAGCTTACCGATAACAGAACTCAGATAGCGGCAATTATTGAATCGGCTATGGACGCCATTATTACTATCAGCGAAGACCAGCGAATCATTTTGTTTAATTCAGCGGCTCAAAACATGTTCAAATGTTCACGGGAAGATGCGATCGGACAGCCGATTGAACGATTTATTCCACAACGTTTTCGTAGTGCTCACCGCGGTCATATCCATAATTTTGGTCAAACAGGAGTTACCAGCCGTCATATGGGCGCACTCGGAGAAATCAGCGGCATTCGCAGTAATGATGAAGAATTTCCAATTGAGGCATCGATTTCACAAGTTGAAATCGGGGGCGCCAAATTTTACACCGTGATTCTGCGGGATGAAAGCGTTCGTAAGCAACAGGAAGAGGCCATTCGCCAATTTAGCGAAGAATTGGAGCAGCGCGTGATCGACCGCACGGCTGAACTGACATTGGCCAATAAAGATCTTGAATCATTCAGCTACACCGTATCGCACGATCTCCGTGCTCCGCTGCGTGCTATTGAAGGATTTGCGAATATCCTGCTCGAGGATCATTTTGATCATTTGGACGCGGAAGCAAAACGCTTGCTTAAAGTCATATCAACCAATGTTCATCAAATGAGCATGCTCATCGATGATCTTTTAACATTTGCACGGCTTAGCCGTCAATCCATCGAAATCGAAAATGTCCCGATGCATTCTCTTGCGGAAAGCGTCGGAGAGTGGTTTATCCGGCACGATCCGCGTTATGACAATTCCGAATTGAGGATCGATCCGCTACCGGATGCCAATGGCGATCAGGCTATGCTGAAACAAGTATGGCAAAATCTTATTGGCAATGCTTTTAAGTTCAGCAGTGTTCGTGAACGCCCCATCATTGAAATTGGAGCTTTCCATCGCCCTAATGAATGGGTATATTATGTTCGGGATAACGGTGTAGGTTTCGACTCAGCTTACACGCACAAACTTTTCGGGGTTTTTCAACGTCTCCATAGCGCACATGAATTTGAAGGTACCGGCGTCGGCCTCGCTATCGTCCACCGCATTATCGAAAAACATGGCGGTAGCGTATGGGCAGAAAGCGCCTTAAATAAAAACGCTGCTTTCTATTTTTCTCTACCATCTCATAAAACATCGTAAGCCTGCACAAAAAAAAGGAGAAAGATCATGGATACTTTCAATGGAGTTGAAATTCTACTGGTTGAAGACAATCCTCATGATCAGGAACTTACTTTGCGTGCACTCAAAAAGCAGCATCTGGCCAATCACATTCACATTGCCAATGACGGAATTGAAGCTTTGGATTATATTTTCAGTACCGGCCCTCATGCGGGTAAACCGATTAATCATGGTTTAAAAGTCATTTTGCTGGATCTCAAACTCCCGAAAGTAGATGGCATCGAAGTTTTGCGGGCAGTCAAAGCGGATGAACGAACCAAAAAAACTCCGGTGGTAGTCATGACGTCATCCAAAGAAGAACGCGATATCGTGGAGACTTACCGGCTCGGCGTCAATTCTTACATTGTCAAACCGGTCGATTTTGAAAAATTTATGAAATCAGTAGCGGATATCGGTTTGTATTGGTTACTGCTTAACCAAGTACGTCCTTAGTACGATTTTTCCGGGGGATTTATGAATACATCGGTTCGTATTTTGATTCTTGAAGATTTTCCGTCTGATCTTGAGTTAGTTAAATACCAATTAAAAAAATCGGACCTGTCACTCACGATCCATGCGGTCGACAATCGTGGCGACTTCGAGCGCGAACTGACTGACTTCTCACCCGACCTGATTCTATCAGACTATAACTTGCCCCAATTTACAGCACTCGATGCTTTGAAACGCCTGAAAGAACGACAACTCGCTACGCCATTAATACTCGTCACCGGAACGCAGAGCGATGAGATCGCTGTCGAATGCCTCAAAGCAGGAGCCGAAGATTACATTCTAAAAAATAATCTGACTCGCCTTAATAGTGCCATTCACAATGTTCTGCAAAAACGTGATACGCATCGTGAAAAAGAAGCTGCGCTTACGGCATTGAAAGAAAGCGAAACCCGCTATCGCAATTTGTTTGAAAATTCCACCGATATGGTCTACACGCTCGATACAAAAGGCTGCGCTACTTCGCTTAACCCGGCTTTCAAAACGATCACGGGATTTGAACCGCAGGAATGGATCGGAAAACATTTTTCAGAAATCATTCATCGCTCGGATTTTGAATATTTGCGTGAACTATTTAAAAGCGTCATGACTGGAACGACTGTTCCCCCGTCGGAAATACGCCTCTTACAAAAAGACGGTCATTATACTTTTGTAGAATTTACAGCCGTTCCATTGTACGAACTTGGTGAAATTAACGGTGTTTTAGGGATCGTACGTGACATTAGTGGTAGAAAACACGCTGAAGAACAAATTCGCGAACAGGCAGACTTGCTGAACTTAACTCGAGACATCATCATATTAAAGCGCCTTGAAGGTGAAATTCTTTTTTGGAATCAGGCCGCTGAAAAAGTACTTGGCTGGACAACTAAAGAGGTCTTAGGCAAAAGCGTCTTTCAATTGCAATTGCGCGGGAAAGAGCGATTTCACCAAAATGTATATAAAGAGCTTCTCGAAAAAAGCCATTGGCAAGGAGAAGTCAAGTTATTGACAAAATCCGGAAACGAGATCCTGGTTGACAGCCGTTGGACACTAATTAAAGACGGTAATCGTAATCACCATACTATTCTAACTGTGAATACAGATGTGACGGAGCAAAGGAAACTTGAAGCCCAATTCTATCGCGCCCAGCGATTGGAAAGTATCGGAACGCTCGCCAGCGGCATCGCGCACGACCTTAATAACATGCTGATGCCGATTATGCTTGCAGCGCACATCCTCAGTAAAAAAGCCGTCGACGATGAAGGACACAATTTATTACAAACAATCCAATCCAGTGCGGAACAAGGCGCTAATTTAATTAAACAGGTACTCTCTTTTGGGCGCGGTATGGAGGGTGAACGCACACTGGTGCAATTGCGATATTTGATCAAAGACGTTTATAAAATTCTGGAGAAAACATTTCCAAAAAATATCGATGTACAAATTATCGAACCTAAAGAACTTGCACTTGTTAATGCCAACTCCACCCAGTTACACCAGGTCTTGATGAATTTATGCGTCAATGCTCGCGACGCGATGCCTAATGGTGGAACACTCACCATCGAAACCACTGAATTATTTATTGATGAGCATTACGCGCAGATCCATATCGATGCCAAAAGCGGATCGTACGTCATTATCCGTGTAACGGATTCCGGCACCGGTATTCCCGATTCGATCAAAGAAAAAATCTTTGATCCTTTTTTTACAACTAAAGAACCCGGGCAGGGCACCGGTCTTGGATTGGCTACGGTATTCAACATCGTCAAAGGACATGGCGGATTTATTACACTCATCTCCGAGCACGGTCAAGGTACAACTTTCAAGATTTATATTCCGTCTGTTGCAGCTGAAAACGAAAAACAAGCGACAGATACTCAGTTAAAATGGCCGGCCGGGCATGGTGAATGGCTGCTGGTTGTCGAAGACAATGCATCCGTTCGGGAGATTACACGTACGACGCTCGAGAGTTACGGTTATCATGTGTTAACGGCCAACGACGGAGCTGAAGCCGTCGGCCTTTTCGCACAAAACCGTTCTATGATCAAAGCAGTCATCCTCGACATGTCCATGCCGATCATGGACGGCCCTTCGACAATTCGAGCATTAAAAAAAATTGACCCTGATATTGCCATTATTGGCGTAAGCGGATTACAGGCATCGCGTTCGTTGGACAAAAATCTCGCAACGGAATTGTTTGCATTCATACAAAAACCTTATACGACTTTGACGTTGCTGACAACATTGAATGATTTGCTTAATAAAAATCCTAAGAACCCGAATTCAATATAGCCGTACAACCGTAACGTGAATCATTGGAAATGACCAAATAAAAAATGATTGCGTCATTAAAAATTCTCATCGTCGAAGATTCGGCATCCGATTACGAATTAATCCGATATGAACTTTCCCGGGGTGGAATAGTATATGAAGACGTACGAGTAGAAACTGAAGAGCAGTTTCTTACCCAGCTATCAACATTCGACCCGGATATCATTTTATCGGATTATACATTGCCCGATTTCGATGGCATGAAAGCGCTTCGACTCGTTCAGCAAAATAATTGTCACAAACCTTTCATTGTTGTCACCGGATCAATCAATGAAGAAACAGCCGTTGCATGTATGAAAGCCGGCGCAGCTGACTATCTAATCAAAGACCGACTCGACCGGCTTCCGCTATCCGTTCATAACGCGATTGAACGTTCATCTATTGAAAGGGATAAACGAAATACTGAAGAACAATTACGGCAACATACCGAACAATTACGGAAGTTGCATGCTTATCTCCAAACAGCCATCGAAAAAGAACGTATGGCAATTGCTCGCGAAATCCACGATCAGATTGGCCAGGCATTGACCGGGTTGAAAATGGATATTTCATGGCTCGAAAGACATCCATCGGATAGTTCTATCTCCATAAAGCTGCAATCAATGTCAGAATTGGTCGATGAAACTATTACGCTCACGAGGAAAATTTCATCCGATTTACGGCCTGCAGTACTGGACAATATTGGTTTATCAGCAGCTATTGAATGGCAAACTGAAGAATTTCGAAAACGAGCCGGCATCCCCTGTGACCTCATTCTTCCGAACAAAAGCTTTCCGATCGACAGTAATCAATCAACGGCCGTGTTTCGAATTTATCAGGAAATATTGACGAATATCATCCGGCATGCGGGCGCAACGAAAATAAAAACATGTCTTCAAGCTAACCAGTCTTTTCTGAAATTAACGGTTACCGATAATGGCCGAGGCATTGCCCGCGACGAATTACACAGTGCGTCTGCGCTTGGGTTGGCCGGAATGCGTGAACGTGCCGTAATCGTTGGTGGAAAATTGGATATAACAGGAAGCAGTGCCGGTACAATTATCACTTTGACAATTCCAATGGAGGTTTCAGAATGATTCGTGTTCT
>JAIBAF010000078.1 GCA_019695335.1 bacterium | reverse complement strand
GGTTTGTCCAAATCGACGGCAGCCATTAAAACTGGACAGCATCTTACTAAAATTGAAACCAATAAATTTCCGGCCGTGGTTTTGAGTTCGTTGGGCCGGCGTGTGGCGTTTCTGGTGGATAAATTACTCGACGAGCAGGAAGTCGTCGTTAAAAATTTAGGTAATCAATTGAAGCGCGTGAAAAACGTTGCCGGATCAACGGTTCTTGGCGATGGACGCATTTCGGTCATTCTTAACCCGAACGATCTGATCAAATCGGTACAAGGTTCCGGTACCAAGTTTGTTTTCCGCGAACGTCGTACTCGCGACTTAGTGAAAAAGCGCGTGTTGGTCGTCGACGATTCTATCACGACTCGTACTCTCGAAAAAAATATTCTCGAATCGGCCGGCTATCATGTAACAACAGCGACTAACGGTTTGGAAGGCTATCAAAAACTCTCGGAAGGCGGCTTTGATATTGTGGTGAGCGATGTTGAAATGCCGATGATGACCGGTTTTGAGTTTGCCGAAAAAGTTCGCAAAGAATCGAAATTCCAGGAAATTCCATTTGTTCTTTGTACTTCGTTGGAATCAGAAAAGGACAAACGGAAAGGCATTGAAGTTGGCGCCAATGCGTACATTGTCAAAGGTTCATTCGATCAGTCCAACTTACTTGAAACGATTGAGAAACTATTGTAGCATATGATCAAGATCCTGATCGCTGAAGATTCAATGACGGTAACGATGATCCTTCAGAAGATATTCGCTTCTGAAGAGGAGTTCCAGGTGATCGGAACAGCACGCAACGGTAAAGAAGCGGTTGAGAAAGTACGATTGTTGCGTCCCGATATCGTCACGATGGATATTCGTATGCCGGTCATGGACGGATTCGAAGCGACGAAACAAATCATGACCATTTGTCCGACGCCGATTCTTGTGATCAGTGCTTCAGTCGGTAAAGACGACCTTAACATTGCCTTCAACGCTATTCGTGCCGGTGCACTCGACATCGTTGAGAAGCCCAAAGGCAATCTGGCAATGGACTATGAATATATCGGCCGCGACCTCATCAAAAAAATAAAAATCCTTTCCGGCGTTAAAGTTTTTCACCATGTTTCATCGGTAACGACGCGCGGGACTGAAAAAAAACCGTTAGAGCCGTCGCCGGGTAAACAATCTGCGCGAAGCAGCATGACGGATACGCGTGAATTTTCAAAAGCTGATTTGATTAAATTCGATCGGTCTTTATACACGCGAATTCTTCGGCCCATTCGTCCGATTGAATTGGTCGCTGTAGCTTCCTCGACCGGCGGACCGTCGGCGCTTTTGAAAATTCTAAAAAACCTTCCGCCTAATTTTTCCGTTCCGGTTGCGATTGTGCAACACATCTGCGACGGTTTTGGACAAGGGTTTGTTGATTGGCTTAACAAAGAATGTCCAATCACCGTAAAAACTGCGGAGCGCGGTGAAACGATGACAGCCGGAAATGTGTACATTGCACCGGACGGATATCATATGCTGGTCGATCCGGGAAAGGTTGTTCGGTTAAGTAAATCCATGCCAATCAACGGGCTTCGGCCTTGCGCTACTCTTATGATGGATTCTGCCGCTAAATCGCTCGGTTCAAGCGTCATGGGAGTAATTCTGACCGGGATGGGGCGTGATGGCGCTGATGGCATGAAAACAATCAAGGAACATGGCGGCTTGACATTAGCCCAAAATCAGGAGTCGTGTGTTGTGTTCGGTATGCCGAAAGAAGCTATTGAATTAGGGGTTGTAGATAAAGTTGTATCAATCGATAAAATGGCTGAAGAATTACTTCAGGTCATTAAAGTAGAAAAGCTCGAAAACGCATAAATTTTTTTGAAAGGCTGACGTGGCGAAAGAAAAAATTTTAGTAGTCGATGACAGCGCGACGCAACTAATCATGTATAAGATGGCGCTGTCCAAAGCTGGATACAGAGTCATCAGCGCCAAAAACGGCGTTGAAGGCATGCATATGGTTGAGACGGAAAACCCCGACCTGATTGTCAGCGACATTATCATGCCCGAGCTTAACGGTTATCAATTTTGCAGGCTTGTCAAAGACGATCCTTCTCGCGCCCATACTCCGATTATTTTGTTAACCAGCCTTGGACAACAGCAGGACCGTTTCTGGGGCATCGAAGCCGGCGCCAACAGCTTCGTAACCAAATCAACCGATACTTCAGAGCTTCTCGCTCAGGTTGAGCGCCTGCTGCGTGAAACGGTCAAACCGGAAAAACTTGATTATTCTCAACGCGACGAAGAAAACCTGGATTTGACTACGGTCGACACCAGCGAAGAAAGCATCAAATCGAAAATTAACAGAATTCTTGAAAGATTGCTCTATGAATCGACAGTTTCCAACCGAATGCGGGATCTTTCCCGGTATGCTTATAGCCGAACTGAAATGATTAAGAAGTTTTTTGAATTGTTCGAGCAAATCGTGGAGTACCATGCGGCCGCTGTGTCGCTATTTTCAAAAGATGAAGCACATGTAACTTTTGATATTCAGAAAACAGTTCAGGAAAAGTTTTTAGATAAATGTGTCGGGCTCATTACATCACAGGAATTTAATCCTGAGAAAATCCGGCTTGGGGTTGCCAAGGCGGCTCGAAGAGATGTTTTGAAACCGGAGCGAGTTGGAACGGACGGTTCCAGCGACGTTAATTCGTTCTTAGTGATTCCGATGCGCGATGAGCATCAGGTTATCGGTTCGATTGCCGTGTTTACTCCCGATACGTTTGCATACAATAAAGACATTTTCAAGTTGCTGCAACTAATAACGCGTGAGATGGTATTGACAATGCGTTACATTACCAAACTCGAAGAAATTGAAAGAATTAAAACAAATTTTACCTCGACTATCGTTAATGATTTGCGCGGCCCTATCATTGCCAATCAGAGTTTTGTGGAAGCGTTGTATCACGAGCATGTCGATCCGGTCACGGAAGATCAAAAAGAAATTCTGGGTAGTATTCTTGCCAATAATAAAAAGCTTCTCACATTTATCAATGATATTCTTGACATTACCCGGATCGATTCCGGCACACTTGAAATTTTCCCCGAAAATAATTCTTTAAAAAGCGTGGTCGATGAAGCGATTCGTAATATGCGCATCCTTGCTCAGCAAAAAGAAATTGAATTGATCAATGAAATCGAAACCGAAGATCTGACAGCCTTTTTTGATGGACAAAAAATTGTACAGGTTTTAAATAATCTGATTTCTAACAGCATTAAATTTACTCCTAATGGCGGATCCGTTGCCATCAATGCCGATGAAGACAGTCATGGCGGTGTACGATTTTCGATACGGGATACCGGTATCGGTATACCTGAAGAAGATTTGCCGCATATTTTTGAAAAATATAAAAAGACCGGCGGTGTGTTTACCAGCGATGAACACGCGGGGGGAGGCGGTACGGGATTGGGCCTCGCAATTTGTAAATCCATTATTGAGGCGCATCAAGGAAAAATTGAAGTGGAAAGCAAAGTGGGCGAGGGGACGTCATTTTTCTTTACGCTGAACGTTAAACCCCACGCATAAGGAGTCGGAATGGATTTCTTTCTGGAAGATTCAGAAGAGAAAATTGATCTCAGTGAGGAAGAAAAAAATCGTATTGAACCCCTGCTTGAAAAGCTTGTACGCGAAAGCTCTCAGCAAGGCGTGAGTGTAGTTGCGCTGAAAAATGCTAAAATTTCACGGCCGATCTTGGTGCAAATGGCCAAACAAGGCAATACGCACGCCAGTTATGTTTTAAGTGAATTGAACCTTCGGGGTATTTTAGAGGAAGCTAAAAATCCGGATACGAAGGAAGAAGTGGCGGTCGAAATGTTGGGACGGCTGGTTTTGTGCAATGTACCGGTGATACGCCGTCGAGCGATTCATATATTACTGAAAGTCAGTTCAGATAAGTTAATCGAAGTTCTCAATGACAAGGCCTTACCTCCTAACCTGCGGAATGAAATCTTTATCGACGTTGTATCCGATGAAGAGACGTCCTTACGAGTTATGTTGCGGCTGCTACGCAATACGGCAACGCCGCAAGATGTAAAAGAAAAGATAGTAACTCGGATTGCCCGAATACGAAAGATCGTCGAAGAAAATTCTTCGCAGATCATTGATTGGAATCACCGGATTGACGATCTTGAAAAAAGAAAACGCATCAAATTTCATACAATTGAGAAATACCATAAAGAAGTGATGGAGTCGATTGATGAATTCAAAACTATTCCGAATTTTGTAATGGATTTAAAATTTGACGTTGAACTTGCGTTCGAAAATTTAAAAAATACCGTTAAAGATTCTTAACATGAATTCCAACGTAGCTCCGTATGATTCGGAAGCATTTGCCTTTTCTGCACTACCGTATGCGATTTTCCTATGTATATTTTTAATCATAATGTTTCTCTCATACTATTTAACCCCGTCAGCCACTGGTTATGGCACGCATGAGCAACTCGGTCTTCCACCGTGTGGGTTTTTGACAATAACCGGCTATCCATGCCCTTCATGCGGGCTCACGACATCCTTTGCTTATTTTGCACATGGCAATTTCTCAGCATCAGTAATCGTGCAGCCGTTTGGCGCTTTGTTATTTCTGACGTTGAATGGCTTGGCGATATTGGCCGTATGGGCAATTGCGAAGAAAATCCCTTTTTCCGGAGTGATGAGTTCGGACTATATGGAATGGGGACAATATGGAATGTTATTTTTGTTGCTAATGAGTTGGGGTTACAAAATCGTAATAATGAAAATCCTCTAAGACGTTTCTTTTGCTTTTAATAATCGAATTTGAAGCCACGCAAAAATTCCGATGATCAAAAGTAAAACATAAGCCATCGCCGAAGCATATCCCATCTGAAAATCTCTGAATCCCAGTTCGTATATTCTGTAGATCATGGTCGTCGTAGCGTACAGTGGTCCGCCTTTTGTCATCATAAAAATTTCCGTGAAAATCTGAAAACTTTTAATGGTATTAATGACCAACGCAAACAGAATCATTGGCCTCAGCTGGGGTAATGTAATATGCCAGAATTTTTGAATGGCATTGGCTCCGGCGAGTTCAGCATTTTCAAATAAATCGGCTGGTATATTCTGAATGGCGGCCAGAAATAAAACCGCATAATAACCTGTACTCACTAAAATGTCCATCATCATTATACTCAATAAAGCCGTTTGGTCATTGAGTAGCAGTCCGCGTTTTTGAACGTCTAATCCCAGAAATTGCGCCAGTAAGCTGAGATAACCGTCGTGGGCATAAAACTGAATAAATATCAGCGCAATGACCGTTACTGAGACTATGGACGGTACAAAGACGGAGGTTCGTATAAACGATTTTAATGTTTTGGTCAAATGAATTGCATTGGCCAATAGGACTGAGAAAGCAATAGTAAATGGGATTGTCACAATGCAGAATATGATGGTATTTTTCAACGCTGTCCAAAACAAAGGATCAGAAAAAAGCTTTTCATAGTGCGCTATGCCTACTGATCTGGCCGATGCTGTATTGAGTAAACTATAGTCAGTGAAACTGAGATAAAGTGAAAAAACAAATGGATAGAGCCAAAATACAATAAACGTGAGCAGCCAAGGAAGAACAAAGAGGAATGGATGTAAATATAATTTTCTCATAATTAAAAAAGCCTTACTTTCGTAAGGCTTCTTGAGTGGGCAGTGAAGGATTTGAACCTCCGTAGGGCATAGCCCGACAGATTTACAGTCTGTTGCGATTGACCACTCCGCCAACTGCCCGAAAAAAAATTTAAAGAACGGGATGTAAAAAAATCGTGCATCAGAGCTGGTGGGCGGAATTGAACCGTCGACCTACTGATTACAAGTCAGTTGCTCTACCAGCTGAGCTACACCAGCATAAAAATGAAAGTATAATCAAAAAATGCGGCTCAATATATCGAAGCGGAAATAAAAAGTCAATATAAAAGAAACGAGTACATAAAAAAACCCATTCCAACAATCGTCAGAATGGGTTTTTATTTTTAAAAAAATTACGGATACACAATAAATTGGTTTAAGTCTACTTCCGGTACCGTACTATTGTAATGTACGTTGATTGCTTTGATCATTTCGTTAGCAAGAACCGCATATCCAAGCGTGCTGGGATGAACACCGTCAAGGCTAAACAATCCACCGCTGATGAAATCGGTTTTTACACGAAGCCCGCTTCCAATGGAATAACCGGAACCGGTTGGTCCGGATACAGCCGCGACGTTGCTAAAAAATGAATTTAAATCAGCAACGGGAATGTTGTGAGCGGCTGCAACGGTTGCAATTACTTGATTGTAGCCGTTCACGATATTTGTAATATTCGTTACCTCCGTATTGGTCAATGTGAATTGACCACCTAAAGCATTACTCGGGTGTAAACCATAAGGAGCTGGTGCGCCGGCACCGAAATCAGTTCTTCCGATGTAGCGGCTGGCGGTTAAAGTTACGTACCTTACATCCGTTTCGGTCGTGTATATCTTTGCTTTAGTCAAAGGATTGAGATTAACCGTGACTGAATCTTTATTAACAGCTGTAAAAAACGGTATCGAAGTGACATTCGGAATGTTTGCGATTATCAGATCTGCATTCAATGTCAAAAGGCTATCGATTGCCCGGCTATATCCGTCCGAGAAATTATATCCGAGAGCAGTTGCCAGCGGGTCACTTGAATTCACAGGAGTATATGGGGGAACTCCCGCTATTGCCTGAAAATTACCGTTCAAACCGGCGCCGTTGGTGGCATAGCCAAGAATATCATTATTGCCTAAGTGAAAGGATATCAGCGTAGCGGGTGAACCAGCTGCAGCCATCGCTTTAAGATTTGCAAATTGCGTATTGCCGCGCACAATCGCATTGAATAAAGTGTTTGAAGTACTTCCGAGTCGAGTAGCTTGCCAGCAAGTTGTATTGCTAGTCGCATTTAAGAAGTCATACAAAAATGCACCGGGCACACCCAAATTTTCATACGGTGTTGGTTGGAGAGAATTGGTCGGTGTTGTTGAGATAATAGATCCGATCAAGTTAGGAGAACCGGTAGTAGGGGAGAAACTTGGATTACCAAAAAAAAGCGAACCGGCAGTTCCTGAATCTGGAAATGGATTATAAGTCATGTCTACGCCCAATTGTCCAGCAATCATACGTGGATAACTGTTTGTTTGGAAAGTTGCTCTTAGTCCGCCATTTTGATAACCAGCTGTTAAGCTGTTTCCTATAGCGACATATTTAGTGAAGTCGGCGGTACCATTGCTGAAATTACCGCTTGGTGCACCGGGATAATCCGGTGTACAGGCAGAGTAAATGATCAAAAGAGACAGGCTGCCTGCAATCATTAGCCTATTCAAAAATTTGGTTTTCATTTATGTTTCCTCCAAAAAAGTTTGTTTGATCCAAATTATTTACCACCGAATGAATAGCCGAAACTCAACGAGAACAGGTTAACATGGGATTGATAGATACCGTCATATCCATCAACATTTTTTCCCTTGGTGCTGCGTTCTTTGAAAAGTACGGCCATATAAGCGGCATCGATATGCATGGATTCGGAAAGTTTATAACCAAAACCAATTGAAAGATCGTTACGGTTAGCATCCGGTAATAACGGATTGACAGTTTCAGTTGGGGCGGGGGTTTTATCATAAATATAGCCTAAACGCCCGGCAAATTTATCAGTAAACCAATATTCGCCTCCTAAACGAACTTGCCATGTATTATCGTAATTTTCTTCTAAAAGAGAAGAAGGCGTGATATGATTGTCAGGAAATTCAATATAAACTTGCTTAAAAGTACTCCATCCGACATATTCGAAATCTAATCCAACATTCCATTTTTCATTGGGTTTGTATCCGACGCCTATAGCAATACTGTTGGGAGTATTGACTTGGGTACTTCCGTCCTGTTTTAATCCGCCAAATGCCGCACTGTTCAAAGTAGTCGCAACCGTGTTGTCAACGACGGCATTGCCGGTAACAATTTGTTTGAATTTTGCAGTTCCATCGTATTTGTTATGCAACAAATGTTTGTAATCGACACCAACCGACCATTTTTCATTGACCTGATAAAATGCGCCTAAGTGCCATCCGAAAGAAGGATCGTTGGTCCCTTTGAGATTGACTTGAGCTACATCATAAACTATAGTATTGGTTCCGTCAAAAAATGTCTGAGCATTATTTCTTCTAAGAGTTACCTTTGAATATACATAATCGATGCTTGCGCCGACTGAGAATTTATCATTGAATTTATACGAGAAAGTAGGAGAAATGTGAACGGTTTGAATTTCGGCTTTGATTGAACGGAATCGTCCGCTATAGTCAGGTTGGTCCCAGAATGTACCTAATCCGAATGGAACTGTAAAAGCTATAGCCGCAGCCATTTTCTCGTCAATATTATATACGGTGTAAAAGTGAAACGGAAAAAAGACTTGATCTTTGGCTTTGTCACGAGTACCAACGCCAGGAGAGGGGCTGAGCCCTTGGAACTTACTCAATGATTGCACCGGAGTAATACCGCCATAGATACGCCATTGACCTGCAGTTCCAAACATGGAAAGGCCGGCAGGATTGTAAAAAGCAGCCGATGCATCCCACGGCCGGGCCGTGAAAGCTCCCGCCTGCGACGTTGCTCGGGCGCCTTGTTCATAAATCGAGAAACCACCGGCGAAAGCCGCTTCAGTTGTGAGCCAAACCATGGCTACAGCTATGGCTGCTCGAAAAGTCGTTGTCATCAAAGATGATTTCATCTTCATCCTCCTAAGTTAGGTTGATACAAACACCGTAAAGTACAGCAATTAAAACCGTAACGTTCTTTTAAAATTTTGCAAAAATATTTGGGGATAGAACAAGATAAGACAGGCAAAAACTATTCAAATTCGATTTGAGAGTCAACAGGTATTTTTAAGGCTTCAGGATTAAAAAGTCATCGAAAGTCACATGAACTTCCGGTAACACGGCCAAACCTATATTGCCTTTGGTAAACGTGGTATCATTGATCGTAGCTACTTCACGGCCGTTGATAAATAGAGAAAATGAGCTGCCAACTCCTCGTACGCGTAATGTGTTTTCACTGTTAAGCTTGATGGCGTCGGATCGGGCCCAATCGTGCAGATAACTCCAATTGCCGTATAAATATTTTCCGGCGCAAAATTGTCCGTCGCCGTTAATAAAAAAAATGTAACCGTCGTTCGGTCCAAATATCCTGAACATTATCCCGTATCCGCTGACGCTGGAACCGTCAGTCCATAAAGTTTTTACGGATGCATCAAAATCAGTATAGGGCTTTTCGATCCAGGATGAATTGCCATATTCCGGATCGTACATGTGGTAGGCATTGTCTTTTACAAAATTATATTGGTCTTCATACCAACCGTTTTTTTGAGAAAAATCATCGGTGTATAAGATGCGATCTTCATCGGCGTACCGGACAGATGTTTTGAGTTTAGCTGTTTTTGCGCCGCTGAAAGTCAGTGATTCTTTTTTGAGCAGATCAGGATCAAATTTTTTAGAAATATTCAGATAATCCGAATCGTACGTTCCGTCTGCATTGTCATCAATCCAGCCAATTTGCCCAAGTGTGTATTCGCAGATAATCAGTTCATTACTTTTCATCAGGCACGGATCTTTTTTTCCGCCTTCTTCATGGTTACCATTAACTACGTTGAGACGTCCGGATTTATCATTTAATCCGCTCGAACCTTTATATTCATCCAATGCATTAAATATATGGCCTGTTTCGTGAGCTACTACTTTCCAAACCTGATTGAATCCCCAGCCGTTGCATTGATTGGAAATAACCATGTATGGTCCGCCGAGATAAGCCCAGGCAATTCCTGATTTTTCCGCAAAATAACCGTCATCATCATTGGTTGCAGGTACTACATAAATCACATAGGCCCAATCGGTTTGATATTTATCGCGAAGATCATTGGAATATTCACGATTCAAAGTGTAATCTTCATCGTTTTTATATCCAAGTTGACCGATGCAATCGTTGATCCAAAGAATGCTCTCATCTTTGGTTCGATTGATAGGTTCATATTGGGTTTTAAGGCTTTGAATCTCATACGTCCACGACAGGCCTGCTTTGTATCCACCGATTTCTGCCCACCAATCCAAGCCTTTGTAAATCTGATTGAGCGCGTCTTCTTTGTCTTCTTCCGTCCATGTTTCGGTTTTTTTATCGAGTTGTCCGTTAGATTCCACGAAGACAACGCCTACGGCAACCGAACCCATCATGTATTCGCTGGTCAGATAAAAATTCTTTTGCCCGCGAAGGACAAATTTGTTATTCGTGTTTTCGAGATCCGGCGCCTTTACCGTATTATGATCCTGTTGTCCTTTCGGTTCACCGTCGCGTGTGACGAGGGTCTTGACGAACGTTGAATTCCATGTTGTGATAGCGAGTTTTTCATTGGCAGAAAATTCTTTTCCGTTGGCCTGCAACGATTGATTCGTAATGGTTTTAACCCATCCCGTTTTCTGCAATGCCTTCTCGGATTTTTCTGTGAGATATCCTTGTAAAATATTGGGTGGAAATAGGTGAGTAATGTGTCCGCCGGATTTTTCGACAATGTCACGGGTTTGAAGCAGTTCGTTGTGATCGGTCGATTTTAAGAGGATGAGGGAGCGGCGGCCTTCAAATAAAGACTGGTTTTGACCGTAGGATGTCATACCAATGATCGACAAACCAGTAAAGATGAAAGAAAATTTTATAGAAAACCGCATAAACCGATTGAGTAAATTATTCTTCAACTTCCGATGTTTCTTTGGTTGAATCAGCTTCCTGCGTCTCCGTTTGAGTTGCGGTTCTGCTTTGCATAATACGGTCCACAATCGATCCGGTATCTCGATTGTCCGCTTTGATGACTTCGCCATCCATGGTAACAAGAGGGGTTCCGGGCATCTTGAAGTGGCGTTTGGATTTCGAACGTTGTGTAACAAAGGCTTGTCGTTTTTCGGCTGTATTAAGACGCATGCGAATCAGTTCGTCGTAAATACGTTTTTCGGATAATATGGTAAATCCATATTCTTCGGTATTTAAAGTATTGCTGATCATTTTCGGTCCGAAATCAGGGTTCTTCCTGATAACGTCAAAAATTCTCGCACGTTGCTCTATGCTCAGATGTTTCGCTTCTATATTGGATGAATCTTCCTGAACTTTCAAACCTTCGTCGCCTAATTCATTATATTTCTTCCGATATTTATAATACGTCGAAGTCGAAATATTCGCTTTAGCACACGCCTCTTTCACGCTCATGCCTTCGTCAACCATAGTGATCAGATTCTTACGCATCTTAAACAGAACGTCCGAAGCGGCCATGTTTTCTTTAATAGCAAGGAATGTAATGTCATCGTTTTGTGGGGCGCCTTGCGTAAACATCAGAATTTCCTGGCGCATGCTTTCAACGAATTGTTTCGCGTCGAGAGGGGCGAATTTACGGATGGATTCGAGAAAACGTTCATCTCCAAATAAATCGCGCTGCGGATTCATGGCTTCTGTGATACCATCGGTATAGCAAACGAGAATATCGTCTTCGCGCAATTTGATCGTATCAGTTTGAATCGATTGTGCAAACAGATTGCGGTCGGGGAGAGAAATGCCGACAGGAAATCCCCGCGGATTGAGGTAATAAGTTTGTTTGCTTGATGCGCGATGCAAGATCATAGGATTGTGACCGGCGCTGGCGTAGTGAATAACGCGGTTTCGTGAATCGAGTATGATATAGAACATAGTGACGAACATACCTTTTTTCATATCGTCGACTACGAAGTCATTAACTTTAGCCAGCACTTCACCGGGATTTTTATTGCCACGCGCTTCAAGGCGCAACGCCGTCCTGATCATCGTCATTACGAGCGAACCCGGCACGCCTTTGCCGGATACGTCGGCTACAACGATGCCAATCGTATGGTCATCTACGACAACGAAATCAAATAAGTCGCCGCCGACTTCTTTTGCAGATTCATAATGCGTCGCGAGATCGTAGCCTTCCACTTCCGGGAAAGACAACGGCAAGAGCATGTGCTGAATTTCCTGCGCGACTTGAATTTCTTTTTGTAATTGCTTCTGTTGAACGAGTCCGATCTGTGCCTTGCGGAATTTTTGGGCCATATCGCTGAAAGCTTGTGCAATTTCACCGACCTCGTTCGATGTATCAATATCCATATCATCGGTAACGGTTTCATGACCGGCGCTACGGATCCAGTCCGTAAGTTTTTGGAACGGACTGATGATACGGGCAACGAGGATAGCAATGCCGCTATAACCGAGCAATAATACGAGAATAGCCAATACCAGGCCGAGGAGTTTCAAGCCGGCCATTTCATCTTGAAGCGTTTGCTCGGCGACGATCACGTGCGAATAACCTAATAAATTGGCTTCAGAAATCGTATTACCACGATAAACCGGCGTTACGACATCGTATACCGGAACTTCGTTGTACTGATAGCGGTATATATTGACCGCTTGCAATAATGCAGGATTGGCAATCCTATTGGATAAAGAGTCATACTCAGGCTGCTGTTCCGGTTCTTCGAGCATGTACAACGCGTGCTCATCAGGGACTTGATAAAGGCCCAGGCTGGACCGGTTGGAAGACGCAAAAATTCGATTCTGATTATCGACAACAAAAATATCGGCAATAAATTTGTTGTTATCTTTTTTCAATTGTTCCGCAATCTGGAAAATAGCCAGATCGTTGAAATTGGTCATGTAGTCGGCGCTCGAGGAAGACATTGTTGCGGAAATAGCCCTGATTCGCTTCAACATTTCATTTTCAAGATTGCTCGACTGAACTTTATTGAATAAGATATAACCGCCAATAACAAATAGGGTAAGCGCCGCCGATGAAATAATGGCGTAACGGTTTTTGAGATTGATCTGTTTGATG
The DNA here is from genome assembly GCA_019695335.1 of bacterium. Lineage (NCBI taxonomy): Bacteria > bacterium. The sequence goes on along the minus strand of JAIBAF010000078.1, from coordinate 2,350 downwards.
GCCGATTTGGCGCGTGCGCCTTGCGGTTTACGATATTTGACAAGCCGTAATTCATTGCCTTCCGTCGTTACGTGGTAGTCAATCTCATCCATCAATTTCTGGAGCATAAAAATACCAAGACCGCCTTTTTTTCCGATCTTGATATATTCCTGCATGTTCGGAGCTTTGGCGTTGCGGGGATCAAACGTCTTACCCTGATCGATAACGACGATCGTAAGGCTGGACGATTTTACAATAGCACGCATGGTGACATAGCCTTGACCAGGCATGTCGCGATAACTGTGACGAATAATGTTGGTAACGGCTTCGTCGGTGGCTAATTTTAGTGAGCCGATGACTTTTTCTTCGAAACCGTTTTTGCGGCCGATCTTTACAACGAAATCCCTGAGTTCGCCGAGATATTTCATATCGGCCGGAACTTTGATTTCTTCTTTGTGTGAAGTTTTAAAAAGCATGGCTTGAACTTAATGCAATTTTATTTCTTTTGATTGTTTTGTTGATTTTGCAGAGCGCGCAATTGTTCCTCAGCTTTATCGATGGCATTAAGAACGCGTTTATTGTAAGGATCGTTTTCCAGGATCCGTTGCCACAAGATAATCGCTTGCTGATATTTTCCCTCTACGTAAAGATCGACGCCCTGTAAATACATTTTTTCCGTATTGCCTTCGAGATTTTTGAAAGTAGCGAACGCACGAACGATGGATTTCTTATGATATTCTTTAACGGTTTCGTTGCTTGGGTCGAGCAACAAGGCTTTTTCAAATGATTCCATTGCTTCCTGGTATTCACCGCGTTGATAAGCATCAAGACCGGTACGAGTGGTTTCGAGGAAAGTCAGGCGCGTGCTGATCCGTTTGAGTTCCGAATCGATTTCTTTTTGGACATTTTGGTTGGTCGGATCGAGCGCGCGTGCTTCGCTGAGCAACTTGAGCGCTTCGGCAAAATTGTTGGCTGCCGCACTGGCACGAGCTTTGGCGATAAAAGAACCGATACGTTTATCAAGCAATGAACGCGTTTCAGTCAGGGAGGCTTGAATGTCTTTGTTATTCGGATCGCGTTCGAGTGCAGTTTGAAACTCATTGATCGCCGCCAGGAAATCACCTTTTTGAATGTATTGGTAACCTTTGCGGTAATGATCTTTGACGAATTTTTCATTTTCAGCGACGACGGTCAGTTGTTTCATCGATTCCGCCGTATCGGCCAATTGGGCGGCGAGTTGATTATCCATAGCAGAGTTGATGCTGTCGAGATACAACTTGGCCTGTTCGTTATTTGGATCGAGCGCGGATACATTTTCAAATTCCACCAAAGCCTGAATAAGTTTTCCGTCTTTGAAAAGTTCTTTACCGACGGAGGAGTGTTCCTTGATGGCTTTGGTTCTGGCAACTTCCTGTGTGCGGGTGATTAATCGCTGATCTTCTTCGAGACGGCGGTTCTTTGCGATTTGAATTTGTTCTTCGATGGTTTTACCGAAGTTCACCGTCAAAGAAACGCGGTGAAGGGTAGTCCCGACGGCGTTGCCGATATTGACAGAATAATCCACCTGGAATCGTTGAAATTGTTTGAATTCCGTGCCCATGCCGAGCGCAATTTTTCCGTTGTCAAATCCGCCGCGAAACGTCAGGAAAGGATTGTATGAAAACTCACCGCCAAAAAATATGCGTGAATTTATACTTTTGGGTTTAGTCGGTCCGGATTTGTCTAAATTGCTTTTATGAATTTTAATTAGATTTAAATCCGATGTAAGCGTGAGCCGGTGCAGTTGTTCACCGCCGAATAACAGATCTTTGGCCACACCGAATTTAATATTCAACGGGTCAACATATTCATCCGTAATCAGTTTCATCCGAGGTGCAACAAGATTTTGAACATTCATACCAACGGATAAATTTCTCAAAAAAGCGTTATCTGACTCAGGCCTGTAGAGCAATCCAAAATCCAATCCAGTACCGATAGAACTGACGGAACCGCCGTTGTTGCCATTTCCAGGAGACGCAATGCGTGTTGCTTTAAATGTCGCACCGACAGCCAAACCAAACCAAGGCAGTTTTTTTCCATAGGACAAATAGAATTCTTCTTCATCGTACGATGCATTTTCGTCAATCAGATCAAAATTCTCGCTGTAAAGCTGAATATCGGTTACCGCTAATCTTGTGATTCCCATTCCGAAGGAACCGAAATTGACGAAAGGATACGTAAAGCCTGCAAAATTGTAATAAGCGCCAACGAGTGTAGAGTGATAGGCAACGACGTTCGATTGCGTGATATAATCCAGTCCGGCCGGATTCCAGAAGACTGCCGAGCCATCATTGGCGATGGCGGTAAATGCCTGGCCGAATCCTTGCGCACG
>JAIBAF010000077.1 GCA_019695335.1 bacterium | reverse complement strand
ATTTTGATCAGAGTTTTACGTAATCTGATCTATGCTTATCAGCAAGCTGGCGACGAGGAAAATATGAAGCTGATGATTGAATTGGTCGATATGATGGATATAAATTTGGGAGAATAAAAAAAGCCGGCGTTTATTCGCCGGCTTTTTAAATCGAACACTTACTGATCTTACCTTTTTACTCTTTTGGCAATCTCCGCACCCATTTCCTTCGTTCCAACTTTCGAAGCTTTATTTAAATCCGGAGTGACAAATTTATTTTCTTTGATCACGTCACGAACGGCTTGATCAATTCTTTTGGCAGCGTCGAGCTCGCCGAGATGTTCAAGCATCATAGCTCCGGCCATGATCACGGCAACGGGGTTGGCAATATTTTTACCGGCAATATCCGGGGCGCTGCCGTGGACCGCTTCGAACAGTGCCGCGCCTTTACCGATATTAGCGCCGGCCGTCAATCCCAAACCACCAACCAGTCCTGCCGCCAGGTCGGATAAAATATCTCCGAAAAGATTCATCGTCACGATAACGTCGTAAACCTCCGGGTTCATAACCATTTCCATGGCGCACGCGTCGATGATCCGGTCTTTGAATTCGATGTCGGGATATTCTTTAGCCATTTCTTTTCCGATTTCAAGAAACAATCCTGTTGTACATTTGAGGATATTCGCTTTGTGCACAAGCGTCACACGCTTGCGTTTATTCTGGCGGGCGTAGTCAAAAGCGTAACGAATGACCCGTTCCGAGCCGGCGCGCGTAATGATCGAAATGCTTTCGGCCGCGATGACTTTTCCGTCGCCTTTGATAAAATGTTCAACGCCGGAATACAATCCTTCCGTATTTTCACGGACAGTTACAATGTTGACATTATTGTAGCGATTGTTCAAGCCTTCATAGGAAATAGCCGGGCGTACATTGGCAAAAAGCTCGAATTCCTGCCTCAGTGCGACGTTGACACTGCGGAATCCGCCTCCGACCGGCGTCGTTAGAGGACCTTTGAAGGCCAGCTTGCGCTCGCGGATCGATTCGATCGTTTCGAACGGAATAGGTGTATCAAATTTTTCAACCGCCGCCATTCCGGCTAAACGCGTGTCCCATTCAAATTGAATGCCGGTAGCTTCTACTACTCCGACCGCCGCTTCCATAATCGAAGGGCCAATCCCGTCACCGGGAATTAACGTAACACGGTACATGATTTCTCCTGTTTGTATATTTTTATTTTTGTTTTTTTAAAATTGTTTCGGCTGCCTGCAGTTGCTCAATCGTATTGATTCCTGAAATTTCCGATGCATCCGTGGTAACGTGTGCGATGACTTTTTGACCGTTATCAATAAAAATTTTTAAGACATCCGGCAAGTAGTATTCATTTTGAGCGTTGTTAGAATTGATGCGTTTCAACGCAATGAATAATTCAGTTGTATTAAACATATAAATCCCGGAGTTGATCTCGTTGATCTTCCGCTCCTCTTCTGTCGCATCTTTATGTTCAACATTTTTTTTGACGGAACCGTCGGGATTGCGGACCACACGGCCGTATCCGGTCGGATCGGGCATCATCGCGGTCAAAACTGTCGCCGTAGCTTTTTGTTCAAAATGTTTGGCAATCATCTGACGCATGGTTGTTCTCGTTAAAACGGGTACGTCGCCGGACAAAACGAGCACATGACCGTCATAACCTTGCAAAAGCGGTTCAGCCTGCATTACGGCATGGCCGGTGCCTAACTGGGGTTCCTGAACAGCAAATTCGATATGTTCATTTTTCAGAGCTTCCTGAACGCGTTCTTTCTGATGGCCGATAATCGCGATCACGCGTTGACAGCCAATGTCACGGGCGAGCGCGATAACGTAATGGATCATCGGCTGGCCCATAATGGGATGCAGGACTTTGGCAAGATCCGATTTCATCCGCGTACCTTTTCCGGCCGCCATGATGACTGTAGCAAATTGGTTTGACATGAATAAATTTATCTTTATGAAATAATAATATTATCAATCAATCGCGTTTTACCAATATATACTGCAAGCGCAATCAATGTGTTTTTTTGAACCTGTAAAATTGGTAAAAGATTTTCCGTATCGACAATTGCTATGTAATCAATTCGCGCACTTGCATGTTTTTCAATATGAGTACGCATAACATCTGCAAGGCGACTTGAATGTACTTCGCCGCCGGCGATCATTTCTTGAGCTTTGTTTAATGCCTGCGATAAACATACGGCGTCACGGCGTTCGTTCGGATTAAGATAGATGTTACGCGAACTCATAGCCAATCCGTCATTTTCCCTGATGATCGGTGCCATTAAAACTTCGACCGGCATAAAAAGATCCTGCGTCATGCGTTTGATGATGAGAAATTGCTGGGCGTCTTTTTGGCCGAATACGGCGACATGGGGTTCGACAATATTGAATAATTTATTGACAACTGTTGTTACGCCGCGGAAATGAGTCGGGCGTGTGATACCGCACATGACTTTGCCCATGTCTTCGACTTCAACCAATGTACGGGCAAATTTCCCATATATATCGTTTACCGACGGATAAAAAAGTACATCGATGCCGGCCTGTTCGGCTAATTTCCTGTCACGTTCAAAATCGCGCGGGTACTTTTCAAAATCTTCATTAGGCCCGAATTGCGTAGGATTAACAAAAATACTCATAACCGATTGAGTGCAGCGGCCATGCATTTTTGCAAATTCGACCAAACTCAAATGTCCGGGGTGAAGAAATCCCATAGTCGGCACAAATCCGATGCGTTGACCGAGAGTCTTTTGGTCGCGCGACCATTGTGTCATTTCTTCCGGACGCTGAAAAATGATCATGGGTCCGTTCTTTCGGTAATTTCTCCGGCAATGGAGATGTTAAAATTGGTTTTGACTTTACCGACATTACCGTCGAATTGTCCAAGCAAGTACATCGCTTTAATGATCGCCGCTTCGGTCGTCATATCAACGCACGTAATCGCGCCGGCCTCCAGAGCTTGTTGGCCGCAATCGTATAAACTGAGATCGACTGAACCGTTAACACATTGACTGGTAATGGCAGCCAGTTTACCGGAGCCTGATATTTTTCGAATGATCGGTACCAGGGAATTTTCTAAGACCGGCACATTACCGGAGCCGAATGCTTCGAATATGAATACACGGGTCGGAGAATCAACCAATGGGAGGATGGCTTCGGGATTGAATCCGGGAAATAAACGCGTACTGAAGACATCATTACTAAAATTTTTGTGGAATCTGAAAATTCCGGTTGGTGTTCGGTGCGAATTTTTGATCTCAATATTCAGGCCGACTTCAGCAAGCAGGGGATAATTGGGTGAAGAAAAAGCGTCGAAATCGTCAATACTGATTTTAATCGCACGGTTGCCGCGGAATAATTTATAATCAAAAAAAATTCCGACCTCGGGAATATCATACGTAGCTAATTCGATCGCATTGATCAGATTATTTTTGGCATCGGTGCGTATGGCCGACAGCGGGCGCTGTGATCCGGTCAGGATGACGGGTTTCGGCAGATTGGTCAGCATAAACGACAAAGCACACGCGGTATAACTCATTGTGTCCGTACCGTGAATGATCACAAATCCGTCGTACATTTCCATGTTTTCTTCGATCAGCGTGCCGATTTCAATCCAATGACGGATGCCGATATTGGAACTATCGATATTGAACGGGTTTTTAAAATCAATGTGTGCAATATCCTTTACACCGGGAACGTGACGAAATACTTCATCTTCGAATTGTTTGGTTGCCAGCGACGGATGGTCACCGGCTGTCATTCCCATCGTTCCGCCGGTATGGATAAGCAGGATTTTTTTCATGGCGGGGAATCTACTGGAATTTTGTGCGATAGGCAAGAAAAAATCCCCTCAACCAATTGAGGGGATTTTTTTGACAGTCAAAAATTAATCATCATTTCCGTGATCGTCTTCGTGATCGTCGTCATCGTCGTGTTCGTCACCGTCGTGATCATTGTCTTTGAAGGCTTTTTTGAACGAGTTTTTGATGTTCTCGTCAATATCGTCCCAATTGGCTTCCAAAGTCGGATCCAGATATACACCATCTTTGAGGAACCAAAGACCCGGATTCACTACCAATGTAACATTGGTGGTTGTCAGAGTATCCGATACAACCAGGGGCGGATTAAGCGTCATTTTCTGTTCAGCGTCTTTTTTCGATTTGTACGTAAACGGAGTGCTGTTAAACGTACCGTGCACGACTACGGAAAACCGTTGATCACCACTCGGTCCTTCGTAAAAATCAGGATCGCCAGGGTCTTCATTGCCTTCCGGTTTGTGGATTTTAAATTTCACGCGGTCGTACGTGCCGTCGGGAAGATCACCGGTAGCAATTTCCGTAACGCCGCCGGTAAGATTGAGTTCAACAATAAACGGACCGAGTTTCAATTCCGAAGAGTCTTCTTCGGCTTCATTTTCAAACTTGATGTGCTTCAGCAGGATTTTAGCGGAAGTGATTACGACTGTGTCTGCAGCAGCCGATTTGGCCAATGCAGTGTAATCCACTTTCATGCTGAGTGCAGCGCCGGGTGAACTACCGTTACTATTGCTGCATGACATCCATACCCCCGTCATCATAACTACTAAAAGACTGATGCCGGATCGAATGCTGAGATTCATATAACTCCTTTGCTTGATGAATTCCGTTGCGGACAGGACTATCGTCCGTAAACGTGGGTCATTCATACTACGTAAAAGGTATACAGAACCGTGAGTCATGCAGTGTGATTATTGTCACAAAGATTAATTACAAGAACTCCGAATTGTAGAGTATTTCAGCAATGAAAATTAAAGCACTTATCAGTCACCACCGCCGCAACTGCTGCAGGAACTGCAGGATGAGCCTGAATCAGAGCCGGCATCTGAGCCTGAATCGGACGAGTCTGAAAAGTCGGAGTACGCCGAACTGTCATCGGCAAAAGCGTTTCGCGTTTCATCGCCGCCACTGGAATCCATATCGGTTTGTTGAATATCTTCAGCGTATTGATTATCTCCGTAATACTGAATGTCTCCGTCGTGAGGCGTTTCGAAAGGCGCGTCCACATTGAGTGCATTCGATTCGCCGGCATTAAATCCGTTCTCGCCGACACTCATGACATTGGCGCCCGTTTCGTCGACAATGGTCGAGTCATGGATATGGACGTTGTGGCTGTGGCTCAACGACGACCACATCCAGGCATACATAAAATGATCCGACCAACCGGGGTAACCATAAAACACCGGTTCGGCAACGTGATGTTGAATAGCAGGAGTTGGACCGCTCGTGCGTTCCTTTGGACGTACAATCTTAGCATTGGATTCTGTTTTGATACCGTCGATTTTGATAGCTTTTCGGATCGCCATATCGACCGTTCCGACAAATTGATTGAACTTTGTTTTAGAATCGCGAACAAACGCTTGGTACGCATCGTTGGTTTTAAAAATTGGCGCTAATTTTTTTTCGGCTTCTTCAGCCGAAGCAGCTGTTAACTGTTTAATGGCGCCATTGATCCGGACATGAATGGGCGGCTCACTGAGTTTATGAATACGGCGGACGGTTATCTCGATCAGGTAATTGAAATGCGCATCCGCATGTTCGAGGACGAGATCCAATGTCTGAAACACTTCGGATTCTATTTCATCCACTTCGAATTTGAATTTTTCCATCGCTTCTGCCAGATCGTCTGTTTTACCTTCCTCGTCGAAATACAGGTTAACATCGTCTTTGGCAAGTCGAACAATGTTGGTAATGCCGAGTGAACGAAAAACCATATTAAATTGCTGGAGAATCGATAAGGCTGTCAGAGTTTCAACTTCTTCTTTTTCGCTGATCTGACCCGATGATAGTGTAAATAGAATTTTTTTGAAAATTTTAGTTGGTGGTATCGCGCGGATTTTTGTTACCTGAGAGGGATCGACCGCAAGTGAGGCTGATAGGTACATAATCAATTCCTTTTTTGTGAAAAATTTTATATTGAAGTTACAATTCTAATTTAATTCCCGTCTGATTCACATGCGCCGCATGATCCTCCCGGCGTATTTCCCCAGTATTTTTCAGGAGGTTTTCCAAAAAATTCCGTGTAATACATCAACGTCAGGGCAAATTGACCGGGGTTTTCCTTTTCGGCAGGATGATGATGAATGTAACGGCCAAAATGTTCGTGACAAAAATCGGAATATATTTTTGTGCAGAGAATGAATTCATGCCATGCCCAGTCGACCATCAGGGAAGGAGCAAGTCGTTTACGGACTTTCGCAACTAAGCCGAGATATCGAATTACTTCGTCAAATAATTCCGGAACTTCTTCGCGTGAAATCCGGCAGGATTCAGAAATTTTTTTTAATAATACCGGATGTTCTCGTAAAATGTTCCGGGTGATAGATTGAACATCAGGAACCGGATCGCTGAAATTTGATTTCAATTTTTGCATAAGACAACGGTTCGATCAACACATTACACGTTGCGGAAAAAAGTTTAAGTTGTTCATGGACATCCTGATTGAAAGGCGGCAACTCGGAACATTTTGTGTGTACGATCATGACCAACAAATAACCCCACTGATGCGTATCAAGATCGATTTGCATTTCAGCATTGCCGAGCTGACGCAAATAATTAATACAATAATTGACAATTTTTAAAAGTGGCTTAGGGTCCGTGTTTGGTAATACGCATCCGACGTCGAGGCATACATGTGCCGAAAGGTCTTTGTGTTCCTTAATCAGCAGGATCAATTGCTTCAGGTTGATACCGCTGTTCATGCCGTAGCATCACGGGTTTTAAAAACAGCAGCGAGGATCAAGCCCCATGCAGATGCATTTAAGATCGCGTGAAGAAATCCTTTGACCATGAAAAAAGTTCCAAGCTGTTCGTACGTCCAGCCTATTTCGGTCATCATCGACGGCAACCAGACACTCAGGATGCCGATGAATGTATTAACGGCTTCAATGATGATGGCGATCAGCGTGAACATCGCCGCTTTACGGTAAGTATTCCAATACGTAAAACATAAAACTATACCGACGATCCATACGACAAAAACCGGCAATTGCGATGCTACATAACCGACGGTCGAGAACAAATTGTCCATGAGTCCTCCGTTATTTTAAAATCGTATCGATAATTTCTTCCAATCTTCGTACACCGATCAATTGAGTTTCTTTAAATGGTGTCAAATCTTTAAGATTCGACTTTGGAATAATAATTTTTTCAAATCCGAGTTTGACGGCTTCACGTACGCGACGTTCGGCATGGCTAACGGCCCGAATTTCTCCACCCAGCCCGATTTCGCCGATTACAGCCGTGTAAGGATCTATTTCACGATCGCGATAACTGGAGGCGATCGCTAACGTAACGCCCAGATCAATGGACGGTTCGTCGGTTTTTAATCCGCCGGCGATATTGAGAAAAACATCGAATTGGCCCATCGGCATCCGCGCGCGTTTTTCCAAAACAGCGATCAAAAGTTGTAGACGGCGTAAATCAAAACCGGACGTGGTACGTTGCGGCATTCCGTAACTGGTCGGACTTACCAGCGCTTGCACTTCAACCAATAGGACGCGCGAACCTTCAATCAGCGGCACGACGACCGAACCGGAATGATGGAGATAACGTTCGGATAAAAAAAGCTCGGAAGGATTGGAAACTTCGACCAGACCGATTTCACGCATTTCAAAAATTCCAATCTCGTTGGTCGATCCGTACCGGTTTTTTGCCGCGCGAAGAATTCGGAACAAATGATTTTGATCGCCTTCGAATTGTAATACGGTGTCGACAATATGTTCGAGCACTTTAGGTCCGGCGATGGCGCCGTCTTTGGTGACGTGGCCGATGAGAAAGATCGAAATATGCCGGCTTTTGGCCAGATGCATCAATAAGGCCGTGCATTCGCGAACTTGGCTGACACTACCGGGCGCGCTTTCAATTTCATCGCGATATAATGTCTGGATCGAATCGATCACGACAATTTCAGGATTCAATTTAGCGATCGCCTGAAGAATTTTTGTAAGGTTGGTTTCGGCGAGGACGAACAAATGATTGGCCGTCCTTGACAGACGTTCTGCGCGCGATTTGATTTGGTATACTGATTCTTCGCCAGAAACGTACAGCGTTTTCTGTTTGAGCTGCGACGCCATTTGCAACATCAGTGTTGATTTTCCGATGCCGGGTTCGCCTCCGACCAGCACGAGCGAACCTTTGACGATACCGCCGCCTAAAACGCGATCAAACTCCGACACGCCGGTTGAAACCCGGTGATCCCGTTGAACGGCAATCTGGTCAAGAGTTTGAGGGTCCTCTGAAAGATCGGCGTACGTTGAGCTATCGACTAATTTTAAATTACCGAGAATTTTATCCGGCGATTTTGCTGCAGAATTCATCGTCGGGGTGACCGCTTCTTCAACGAATGAATTCCACTGTTCGCATTCCGGACAACGCCCGAGCGATTTTGAGGATTGATACCCGCAGGATTGGCAAACGTAATGCGATTTAGTTTTTCCCATGATGTTCAGTTATGTTTATTGGATGGCGTTAAAATTACATCAAAGCAATTGAAGAAACAAGCTTAATGAAATCAGGAAATTTTAAGCAACCTTCTTTCGTTTTATTCGTTAATCAATCATTCGCTTTCGACCCATCATTTCTTTTAACTTCTTTATAAGCACAAGGTGACATTATGAGAATTTTTTGGCTGGTATTTTTACTTCCTGTCTTCGCATCGGCTCAGGATATTCCATTTGATCAATACGATCCTCCGTCGTCATTAATTGTTCCCGGTCATATCGTCACTCATGCGAAATTTCCTTTTATCGACGTTCACAATCATCAGTTCGATCTGTCCAAAGAAACGTATGCTTTATTGGCAAAGCAAATGGATAGTCTGAATATGAAAATTATGGTCAATCTCAGCGGGCGCGGGTTTAAAAGAGAAACGTTGAAAGACGGAACGTTTAAATTCGGACTTCAGGACGGCGCTTATTTAAAAAACGGTATTGATAATGCCAAAGCGGTGATGCCGGGCCGGATGATACTTTTTACGAATGTCGATTTTTACGGAGTGGACGATCCGGACTGGACGGAACGCACGTTGAAACAATTGGAAGCGGATGTTAAAAACGGGGCGCAGGGTCTGAAAGTGTACAAAAACCTCGGTTTCAATGTGATCGACGGTTCAGGTAAACGTCTGCCCGTAGATGATCCGCGACTCGATCCGATCTGGAAGCGCTGCGGTGAATTAGGCATTCCGGTATTAATTCACACCGGCGAGCCCCGGCAATTCTGGCAGCCTAAAGATAAAAATAATGAACGGCTCGAGGAAATGAAAATTCACCCGGAAAGGTACCGTGATCCGGCGACGAATCCGTCATGGGAAAAGCTGATGCAGGAACAACATAACATGTTTCGTAAACATCCGGAAACGACTTTCATTATGGCTCACATGGGATGGCTTGCCAATGATCTTGCGTCGTTGGGTAAATTGATGGACTCTTTGCCGAATATGTATACCGAGATTGGGGCGATCTTGGCAGAATTAGGTCGTCAGCCCAAATTTGCGCGCGAATGGTTTATCAAATATCAGGATCGCGTCATGTTTGGTAAAGATTCCTGGGAGCCGTCGGAATATCATACTTATTTTCGAGTGCTTGAGTCCGATGATGAATATTTCGATTATTATCGCCATTATCATGCATTCTGGAAGATGTACGGAATGAAACTGCCGGACGATGTTCTGAAAAAGTTGTATTATAAAAACGCATTGAAAGTCATTCCCGGAATTGATAAAACGCTGTTTCCGGATTAGCCTTCCAATTCAAAGTCAAAAGTAAAAATTCAAAAAAAAATTATGGATCGGCTTTGACTTTTTACTTTTGACTTTTCCTGTTTTCCATCCTTCGAATTTCCCCATAACATGACCGAAATCATTGTTTTAGCTGACCGTTCCGTTATATTGTTTAGCGGTTGATTGGTATCTTTTGACCGTCACAAAAAGTCTGTTCATTTTTAATATCTCCGGCCTTTTGCGGTTCGGAGGGAGGCAAATATGATTCGCGAACAAGAAGCGCTCGAATACCACAAGCAAGGGCGCAAAGGGAAAATAGAAGTCATTCCGACTAAACCTTGTATTACGCAACGGGATCTTTCGTTGGCTTACAGCCCGGGCGTAGCCATACCGTGTTTGAAGATTCAGGAAAATCCCGAAGATGCGTATTTATATACGGCTAAAGGCAATCTGGTTGCGGTTTTGTCGAATGGTACGGCGGTTTTAGGTCTCGGCGACATCGGCGCACTCGGCGGCAAACCGGTGATGGAAGGCAAAGGCGTGCTGTTTAAACGTTTTGCCGATATCGATGTGTTTGATATTGAAGTCAATAGCCATAACCAGGACGATATCGTTAAGTTGGTTCAAATGCTCGAACCGACGTTCGGCGGCATCAATTTGGAAGACATCAAAGCGCCGGAATGTTTTTACATTGAAGAAAAATTAAAACAAACGATGAACATTCCTGTTTTTCACGACGATCAACATGGAACGGCCATCATTTCCGGTGCGGCATTGATGAATGCGGCTGAAATTGTAGGAAAGAAACTCAGCGACATGAAAGTGGTCGTCAACGGCGCTGGCGCATCGGGTATCGCGTGCGCCAATTTTTATATCAGTCTCGGCGTAAAAAAAGAAAACCTGATTTTGTGCGATACGAAAGGCGTTGTCTACAAAGGCCGCACGTCCGGAATGAATCCTTACAAAGAAAATTTAGCCAACGATACGAAAGCAAGAACGCTCGCCGAAGCGATGGTTGGAGCGGACATGTTTGCCGGACTTTCGGTAGCGAACGTTGTTACGAAAGAAATGGTCAAATCGATGGCACGCGATCCGATTATTTTTGCAATGGCGAATCCCGATCCTGAAATCACTTATGACGATGCTACAGCGGCGCGCCCGGACGTGATCATGGCTACAGGCCGTTCCGATTATCCCAACCAAGTGAATAACGTTCTTGGTTTTCCTTTCATTTTCCGCGGGGCTTTGGATGTTCGTGCAACTACGATTAACGAGGAAATGAAGCGCGCGGCGGCATTTGCTTTGGCAAAATTGGCCAAAGAGGACGTGCCGGATTCTGTCGCGAAAGCGTACGGATTGGACCGGTTGCATTTCGGCAAAGAATACTTGATTCCGAAACCGTTCGATCATCGCGTTTTGATCTGGGAAGCGGCGGCGGTAGCGCAGGCGGCTATGGAAACCGGCGTTGCCCGCATCAAAGTCGACATCGAACAATATAAAGATCAACTCGAAAACCGCCTTGGAAAATCCCGCGAAGTCATGCGGTCAATGATCCATCGTGCTCAGAAAAATCTGAAGAGGATCGTTCTGCCCGAAGGTTTCAACGATAAAGTTCTTCGCGCGGCTCATATTATTGTCGATGAAAATATTGCGAAACCGATTTTGCTCGGAAAGGAAGATCATATTCGCGGTATGGCCAAGGAATTGGATATTGACCTGACCGGCATTGAAATTTTGCATCCGTCAAGTTCGGCCAAGTTTGAAAGTTACGCGCAGGAATATTATAAACTTCGTCAGCGTAAAGGCGCAACGTGGTCAGAATCCGTGGCACAAATGCGGCATTATACATCGTACGCAAGTATGATGGTACGGATGGGAGATGCCGATGGTTTGATAGCCGGAGTGACACAAAATTATCCTGATACGATACGTCCGGCTTTACAAATACTCCGGATGCAGGAAGGCATCTCAAAAGTATCCGGATTGTACATGTTGATCATTAAAGACAAAATTTACTTCCTGGCTGATACGACGGTGAATATTGATCCCACAGCCGAAGAGCTTGCCGAGATTGCGATTCTGAGTGCGAATGTTGCTAAACGTTTCCATGTGGAGCCGCGTATTGCAATGATTGCTTTCTCGAATTTCGGAAGTACGCATCATCCAAGTCTTCACAAAATCAAAGAAGCCGTTCAATTGGTCAAGTTGCGTGAACCAAGTCTGATGATTGACGGTGAAATGCAGGCGGACACGGCAGTAACACCGGAAATTCTCGAAAAAGAATATCCTTTTAGTATACTAAAAGGTGGTGCAAATATTTTGATATTCCCCGAGCTCCAATCGGCCAATGCCGCTTACAAACTTCTTAGCCGTCTAGGCGGCGCGGAGGCCATAGGACCCATTTTGATGGGATTGCGGAAACCGGTTCATGTTCTTCAACACGGTAGCGAAGTTAAAGACATCGTTAACATGGCAGCTATTGCAGCCGTGGAGGCCCAGGAGAAGTAATTCAACGATATTGAAATATAGCGATCTTGTAAAACGCGAAGAGTTCGGAAGTAAAACGTTCAGTCGCAAAACGCCATTCCACTCTTCGCGTTTACTTTTTAAAGTTGACTAAGATAAAATCTTGAATTACTTTTGTACCGTATTTTTGAAAAAACGGAGAAATTTAGAATGAAATGGATAATATCAATATGGTTTTTTGTGGCGTCAGTATACGCGCAGGAACGCGTAAGTTTAACCAATGAAAAACCACGGGTAGCGGTCTTATTGTTTGATGCGGCCAAAGTCAGCGATAAACAGGTGTTCGATCGCGCCGGTGTTGACGCTTTTTCGGAAGCGGCTACTCAAAAAGTTATTAACGCATTTGTCGATCTTAAGCGGTTTATTGTTATCGAACGGGCTGCAATCGATAAAATTCTGCAAGAACAAAATTTTCAAATGGGCGATCTGACGGATCCTGACACAGCAGCCAAATTCGGAAATATGCTCGGAACACAATATTTAGTACAAGGTAAAATCCTTAATTTAAGTACCAGCAAAAAAGAAAAAAAATACCGTTCAACTCTTGAGATGAATTTACGGATTATCGATGTGTCCAGCGGACAAATTAAATCCTCCAAAGACATTAAAGGTACATCGGATGCCAAAAAAGATCTTTCTTCTAAAATTGCTTACGACGCACTCAATGATGCGGGCGAGGGAATTTTAAACACGCTTCGAAGCGCATTCCCGGTTGAAGGGAAAATTGTTAAAATTCTTGAATCAGGAAAAAAAGATAAACTTCGCGTGCTTATCAGTTGTGGAAAAGAAATCGGTGTTCGCGAAGGCGATAAATTTCATATCGTCCAGGAAGAAGAATTGATGGTCGACGGTAAGGCGTATACACGCCAGAAAGCTATGGGAAAATTGAGGGTCAAACGATTGGAACTGGATGGGATCTTTAGTGAATGTGAAGTACTGGATGGCGAGAAATTTTTAAAATCGCAGATTGCGGCAGGCAATGAATTGAAAGTGATTTCCGCTGAATAAAAATCAAATTGGTTAAACATTAAAACCGTTTCAAATTTCAAATTTGAAACGGTTTTTTTATTTCATAGGTACTTCAATGATAAGTATTTTAGCTTGTTCTTTTACAAGGATATCGATCAATGATACTTCGTTCAGTCCAATGGCGTCACGACGTTCGAGCATTTCTCCTGCAACTTCAATCTTACCTTCAATGACGAACAGATAAACGCCGTTTCCTTCGCGACGCATAGCATACGATGGCGTCTTATTTTCGTCAAAAATTCCAAGCGATAAATAAGCATCTTGATTGATCCATAACGCGTTCGAATTATCCGGCGCAACTACTGTTTGAAAAACATTGTGGAAACCGGATTCGGGAAAAGTTTTCTGTTCGTATCGCGGCGTGATATTGCGCTCTTTAGGAAATATCCATATCTGCAGGAATTGAACAGGATCGTTTTCAGAATGATTAAACTCCGAGTGTGCAATACCCGATCCTGCCGACATGATCTGTACGTCACCCGTACAAATAACTTCATGACGTCCGGTGCTATCCCGATGTTCTAATGCGCCTTGAAGTGGAATGGAAACAATTTCCATATTGTTATGTGCGTGTGTATCGAAACCTTCGCCGCCCTGCACAGTATCGTCATTCAAAACACGCAGTAAGCCGAAATGCGTCCGCGAAGGGTCATGGTAATGACCAAAACTAAAAGTATGCCGGCTGTTAAGCCAGCCGTGGTCAGCCGTTCCACGAGAATTGGATTGGTGAAGTACGGTTTTAATAAACTCTCCTTTTAATGCTATGCTTGGATAATTCGCACATGAATATTATCAAGATCAGTTGTAACAAATTCGTTGGCAGAGATCGTTTCAATCGGGCGTTTTGCCGATTCAAACTGGGTTTTCAGTTTTAAAAAATAATTGGAATCCGGAATAGTAATTCCAAATTCGCGCAAACCGGTAGCACGGTCGGGGGGCCAATTTTTACCGGCCCAAATATTAGTACCGATATGGTGATGGTATCCGCCGGCCGACATAAATAATGCTCCGGGATATGAACTTTGCGTAATGTCCATCCCAAGCATCTCATGATAAAATGATCGTGCTTTACTGAGTTCGGAAATGTGAAGATGAATGTGGCCGATATCCGTTCCTTGTGATAATCCGCCCCAAGACGACTTTTTGACGGTAGATAATAAATTATTGACATCAAGCTGTTCAGTCACCATGGCGAGTTGTCCGTTTGAATATTGCCATTCTGTTTTCGGACGATCCACATATAATTCAACGCCATTACCTTCAGGGTCAGCAAGGTAAAGAGCTTCACTGACGCCATGATCCGCAAAACCTTGAAAGCTCTGTCCAAGACCGGCCAAATGCTGCAACAATTGTGCAAGTGAAGAACGATCCGGTAAGCGGATAGCCATATGATACAGGCCAATTGTATTTGCAGGTTTTATTTTAGCATCAGGAATTTCGCTTAAAACAATCTGAGCAGGAATCGATTCATCAACCGATAATCGTATTGTGTTGGCGTCTTGGCCAATGATTTTGAAACCGATCCTGTGGACATAGAAATCGAGCATCGATTGCCGGTGCGCTACATTAAGATGAACAAACGAGATATGCGTTGAAGCTGGTAACGAAGCAGGCGTCATAAAAATTCCTTTTTCAAAAATAGCGATGACGGCTGATTCCATGTTTCATCGAATACTAATTCTTCGAAAGGCTTGCGCTTACGTGGTAGTGCCTCTTTTTGTTTGAGCGCTTCCGGCAGAGTTTCCGGGTTACCAGGATAACCCACAGCAATTACCGTAACCGGTTCGAATTCCTCGGGTATCGAAAAGACTTCACGAGCTTTGAGCATGTCAAATCCTGCCATTTGATGAAGTCCCAATCCGAAATCGGTTGCCTGCAATGAGAAATTGGAAACCGCAAGGCCGAGATCGTGCAGAGCGTGACGATTAAAGCCGTGCGCATGGTTGATTTTAGCAATTGCAAGAAGCAAAACCGGCGCATTCTGAGCAAAAAGCCGGTTATTGGAAGTAAGGATATTCA